>NZ_CP029608.1:6161103-6324282 GCF_003352185.1 Pseudomonas kribbensis | reverse complement strand
GCACTGCTGCCAAAGTTCCACTGACACGGAAATCCCCTAAGTTGAAAGCCGGTGAGGCAAAAACAAGCGGCCATTGTAGCGGCGGGGCGTTCACTTATCCACATGCAGGTTGCCCGGTGGACATGATTTATCAATGCCTTAACCGGTGAAAAAGCGACCGACGGTGTGTGAATAAGCTCTGTGGATAACCGTAGCTGAGGACACTGGACAACTGGGGGCGAAACCCAGTGGACAAGTCGCCTGTGGATAACAGCGCTTTCCACACACAGGTTATCCGATAGCGCAGCACAGGCTGAACACGGTTTTCCACCGTAGTTGTCATTCTCTGTACATCACGCCGAACAAGGCCTCAGATCAGTTATCCACAGGAGGTGGCCGTCCTAGCTTTTACAAGCTTTACAGAAAAGCTTTAAATAATTCCCTTCTTTATTTTTATGTCTGGCAGACAAGGTTTCGATCCTGGAGGCATCAGAGATCTATTTATAAGGAAACGTTGGTTGGAAATTGACCTATTGCCTTGCTTTCTCTAGAATCCCCGGTCTCTTAAAACGGGGGCCATTCCGGCCCGTTGTGGACGAACCAGGTAACACGACATGAAACGTACTTTCCAACCAAGCACTATCAAACGCGCTCGTACCCACGGTTTCCGTGCTCGCATGGCTACCAAGAACGGTCGTGCCGTACTGTCGCGTCGTCGCGCCAAAGGCCGCGCACGTCTGGCAGTTTGATAATCCGGCACTGGAGGTGAGTCAGGACTTCAGTCGGGAAAAGCGTCTGCTTACTCCCCGGCATTTCAAGGCAGTCTTTGACTCCCCTACCGGCAAGGTTCCGGGGAAAAATCTCCTGCTCCTTGCACGCAACAACGATCTCGATCACCCCCGTCTCGGACTGGTTATCGGGAAAAAGAGCGTAAAGCTCTCCGTTGAGCGCAATCGCCTCAAACGTCTGATGCGCGAATCGTTTCGCCTGCACCAGGATTCACTGGTCGGCTGGGACATCGTTATCGTCGCGCGCAAAGGTTTGGGGGACGTAGAAAACCCCGAATTGATTCAGCATTTCGGCAAACTCTGGAAGCGTCTGGCACGCAACAAGCCGGTACCAGCAGTCAAAACCGAAACTGTAGGGGTAGACAGTCCAGATGCGTAAACTGGCACTCGTTCCGATCCAGTTTTACCGCTACGCCATTAGTCCCTTGATGGCCAGTCACTGTCGTTTCTACCCCAGTTGTTCTTGCTACGCGTATGAAGCCATCGAAAATCATGGCCTTCTGCGCGGTGGCTGGCTGACCTTTCGTCGTTTAGGTCGCTGTCATCCGTGGAATCCCGGTGGTTATGACCCGGTTCCACCTATCCCTACCTCCCGTTCTTCTTCGATGGCCGAGTAATCATGGATATCAAACGCACGATCCTGATCGTCGCCCTGGCAATCGTGTCCTATGTCATGGTTCTTAAATGGAACCAGGACTATGGTCAGGCTGCCCTGCCGACTCAGAATGTTGCTTCCAGTACGACTACATCCGGTTTGCCGGACACCGCCACTGGCAATAACGCTGCCGCCAGTGACGATATTCCGCGCGCCGCAAGCGATACCAGCGCACCTGCCGAAACGCCGGTCGCCGCCAGCAAGGATCTGATCCAGATCAAAACCGACGTGCTCGATCTGGCGATCGATCCACAGGGTGGCGATGTTGCTCAACTGACCTTGCCGCTGTATCCACGTCGTCAGGATCGTCCGGACGTTCCGTTCCAGCTGTTCGACAACGGCGGCGAGCGTATCTATCTGGCGCAAAGCGGTCTGATCGGCACCAACGGTCCGGACGCCAGCCCGGCCGGTCGCCCGATCTACTCCTCGGAGAAGAAGACTTATCAATTGGCAGACGGTCAGGACCAATTGGTCGTCGACCTGAAGTTCAGCAAGGACGGCGTCAACTACATCAAGCGTTTCACCCTGAAACGTGGCCTGTATGACGTGACCGTGACTTATCTGATCGACAACCAGAGCGCGCAGCCCTGGTCCGGCTCGATGTTTGCTCAACTGAAGCGTGACAACAGCGCCGATCCTTCGTCGACCACGGCTACCGGCACCGCGACTTACCTGGGCGCCGCCCTGTGGACAAGTTCCGAGCCGTACAAGAAAGTGTCCATGAAAGACATGGACAAAGGTCAGCTCAAGGAAAACGTCACCGGTGGCTGGGTAGCCTGGCTGCAACACTACTTCGTGACGGCATGGATTGCTCCGAAGGGCGAAAACAACATCGTCCAGACCCGTAAAGACAGCAAACAGAACTACATCATCGGTTACACCGGTCCTTCGTTGACCGCTGCACCCGGTGCAAAAGTTGAAACCAGCGCAATTCTGTACGCCGGTCCAAAAAGCCAGGCTGTACTGAAAGAGTTGTCCCCAGGTCTGGAACTGACTGTCGACTACGGCATTCTGTGGTTCATTGCCCAGCCGATCTTCTGGCTGCTGCAACATATCCACGCCATTGTCGGCAACTGGGGCTGGTCGATCATCTTCCTGACCATGCTGATCAAAGGGATCTTCTTCCCGCTGTCGGCCGCCAGCTACAAGTCGATGGCCCGCATGCGCGCCGTGGCTCCGAAACTGGCTGCACTGAAAGAGCAACATGGCGATGACCGGCAGAAAATGTCGCAAGCCATGATGGAGCTGTACAAGAAAGAGAAGATCAATCCGCTGGGTGGCTGCTTGCCGATCCTCGTGCAGATGCCGGTTTTCCTTTCCCTGTACTGGGTTCTGCTGGAAAGCGTGGAAATGCGCCAGGCGCCGTTCATGCTGTGGATTACCGACCTGTCGATCAAGGATCCGTTCTTCATCCTGCCGATCATCATGGGCGCAACCATGTTCATCCAGCAGCGTCTGAACCCGACTCCTCCGGATCCGATGCAGGCGAAGGTCATGAAAATGATGCCAATCATCTTCACCTTCTTCTTCCTGTGGTTCCCGGCTGGTCTGGTGCTGTACTGGGTTGTGAACAACTGCCTGTCGATTGCCCAACAGTGGTACATCACGCGTAAGATCGAAGCGGCGACGAAAAAAGCCGAGGCGTAACTTACTCTGTGGATAACACCACTCAAAACGCCCCCTAGTGGGGCGTTTTGCTATCTGCCATTTTTGTCTGGATACCGGTTTATGAGCGCACCTCGTGAAACCATCGCAGCCGTCGCTACCGCCCAGGGCCGTGGCGGCGTGGGCATCGTTCGAATTTCCGGGCCGCTGGCCAGCGTTGCGGCCAAAGCCATCAGCGGCCGCGAACTGAAGCCGCGTTTTGCCCACTACGGCCCGTTCTTCAGTGACGATCAACAGGTGCTGGATGAAGGTCTGGCGCTGTATTTCCCCGGGCCGAACTCGTTCACCGGCGAAGATGTGCTGGAACTGCAGGGCCACGGTGGCCCGATCGTTCTGGACATGTTGCTCAAGCGTTGTCTGGAACTGGGTTGCCGTCTGGCCCGTCCGGGGGAATTCAGCGAACGCGCCTTTCTCAATGACAAACTCGACCTGGCTCAGGCCGAGGCCATCGCCGACCTGATTGAAGCCAGTTCTGCACAGGCTGCGCGCAATGCCTTGCGTTCCTTGCAGGGCGCGTTTTCCCAGCGTGTGCATAACCTCACCGAACAACTGATCGGACTGAGGATTTACGTCGAGGCAGCCATTGATTTCCCGGAAGAAGAAATCGACTTCCTCGCCGATGGCCATGTATTGAGCATGCTCGACAAGGTACGCGACGAGTTATCCACCGTACTGCGTGAAGCCGGGCAGGGTGCGCTGCTGCGTGATGGCATGACGGTGGTGATTGCCGGGCGTCCGAATGCCGGCAAATCCAGCCTGTTGAATGCGCTGGCCGGGCGAGAAGCCGCCATCGTGACGGAAATCGCCGGCACCACCCGGGATATCCTGCGCGAACATATCCACATCGACGGTATGCCGCTGCACGTCGTGGATACCGCCGGTTTACGTGATACCGACGACCATGTGGAAAAGATCGGTGTCGAGCGGGCATTGAAAGCCATTGGCGAAGCCGATCGGGTGCTGTTGGTGGTCGATGCCACGGCGCCGGAAGCTGCAGATCCTTTCGCATTATGGCCCGAATTCCTTGAAACCCGACCTGATCCGGCAAAGGTCACCCTGATTCGCAATAAAGCGGATCTCACCGGTGAAGCGATTGCCCTGGAAGTCAGCGACGATGGCCATGTAACCATCAGCCTGAGCGCCAAGGCTGCCGGCGAAGGGCTGGATCTGCTGCGCGATCACCTCAAGGCCTGCATGGGTTACGAGCAGACCTCGGAAAGCAGCTTCAGCGCACGCCGCCGCCACCTGGAAGCACTGCGTCATGCCAGCGCGGCCCTGGAACACGGTCGTGCACAACTGACTCTGGCGGGTGCCGGTGAACTGTTGGCGGAAGATCTGCGTCAGGCTCAGCAGTCCCTTGGGGAAATTACCGGTGCATTCAGCTCCGATGATCTGCTCGGACGCATCTTTTCAAGCTTCTGCATCGGTAAATAACCCTTCCGTTGTCCACAGGCAGGTCCATTCGCGACCTGTCTGTTTCTCCTTTTCGCATTCCTTCCTTTCCAGTGCCGGGCAGATTCCTTCTCCCTGAGCGGATTTCCCCTGTCCGCTGCATGCTCATTCATCCGATTTCTGTGGATTAAGCCCTGTGAATAACTGCCGCTGAGGGCAGTTGATAACAGGGCCCGAAAACTGAACATAACTGCCTCTGTGGATAACAGTCCCATTCATCCACAGGCTTACACCGGTTATCCAAGGGTCTCATGACCACATGGGCACAGGGTTTTGAATCTCTGTACATATTGAAAATAAAGGCCTGTAGAAATCTATCCACAGAAATCACGGGCAGTAAGAATAAGCTTTAAAACAAAGGTTTTATAAATTTCTCTCTTTTTTATTCTTTTAACCGCGAGTTCTCCACAGCTGGTTAAATTTTGTGCAAAGGGTTCTTTAGGAAGGGCGAAGTCCCTATACTTGTCGACTAGGTCCAGAAACCTGATCTCAAACTATTCCTGAATTACCTACTTAAGCAGGCACGAGGTGCGTGGTGGATTTCCCTTCCCGTTTTGAAGTGATCGTCATCGGCGGCGGTCATGCCGGTACCGAGGCAGCACTGGCCTCAGCACGCATGGGTGCAAAAACCCTTCTGCTGACGCATAACGTGGAAACCCTCGGTGCCATGAGTTGCAACCCGGCCATCGGCGGCATCGGCAAAAGCCATCTGGTCAAGGAAATCGACGCCCTCGGCGGCGCGATGGCCATTGCTACCGATCTGGGTGGCATCCAGTTTCGTGTATTGAACAGCCGTAAAGGCCCGGCCGTACGTGCAACCCGTGCACAGGCTGACCGGATTCTTTACAAGGCGGCTGTCCGCGAAATCCTGGAAAACCAGCCGAACCTGTGGATATTTCAACAGGCTGCCGACGACCTGATCGTCGAGCAGGAACAAGTACGCGGTGTTGTCACGCAAATGGGTCTGCGTTTCTTCGCCGATTCCGTGGTGTTGACCACCGGTACCTTCCTGGGCGGACTTATCCACATCGGTTTGCAGAATTTTTCCGGCGGTCGCGCCGGTGATCCTCCTTCGATTGCCCTGGCGCATCGTCTGCGTGAACTGCCGCTGCGTGTCGGTCGCCTGAAAACCGGCACGCCTCCGCGTATCGACGGCAAGTCTGTGGATTTCTCGGTGATGACCGAGCAACCGGGCGATACGCCGATCCCGGTGATGTCGTTCATGGGCAACAAGGAACAGCATCCACGTCAGGTCAGCTGCTGGATTACTCACACCAACGCCCGTACCCACGAAATCATCGCGGCGAACCTCGATCGTTCGCCGATGTATTCCGCTGCCGGCGAAATCGAAGGCATCGGCCCGCGTTATTGCCCGTCGATCGAAGACAAGATCCACCGCTTTGCCGACAAGGAAAGCCATCAGGTGTTCATCGAGCCGGAAGGCCTGACCACCCATGAGCTGTATCCGAACGGGATATCCACAAGCCTGCCGTTCGATGTGCAATTGCAGATCGTGCAATCGATTCGCGGCATGGAAAACGCGCACATCGTGCGTCCGGGTTATGCGATCGAGTACGACTACTTCGATCCGCGCGACCTGAAGTACAGCCTGGAAACCAAAGTCATCGGCGGTCTGTTCTTTGCCGGCCAGATCAACGGCACCACCGGTTACGAAGAAGCCGGCGCCCAGGGTCTGCTTGCCGGGGCCAACGCCGCATTGCGTGCCAAGGGCAAAGAAGCCTGGTGCCCGCGTCGCGATGAGGCGTACATCGGGGTATTGGTCGACGACCTGATCACCCTCGGCACCCAAGAGCCGTACCGCATGTTCACTTCCCGTGCCGAGTACCGCCTGATCCTGCGTGAGGACAACGCCGACCTGCGTCTGACCGAAAAAGGTCGCGAACTGGGTCTGGTCGATGACGCGCGCTGGGCGGCGTTCTGCAAGAAGCGCGAAAACATCGAGCTGGAAGAGCAGCGCCTGAAAAGCACCTGGGTTCGCCCGGGCACCCAGCAGGGCGATGCGATCGCTGAAAAGTTCGGCACGCCGCTGACTCACGAATACAACCTGCTCAATCTCTTGAGCCGTCCGGAAATCGACTACGCTGGTCTGGTCGAAGTGACCGGGCAGGGTGCCGAAGATCCACAGGTCGCCGAGCAGGTCGAGATCAAGACCAAATACGCCGGTTACATCGACCGTCAACAGGATGAAATCGCCCGTCTGCGCGCAAGCGAAGACACGAAACTGCCTGTGGATATCGATTACACCAACATTTCCGGTCTCTCCAAGGAGATCCAGAGCAAACTTGGCGCGACTCGTCCCGAGACGCTGGGCCAGGCTTCGCGGATCCCGGGTGTGACCCCGGCAGCGATTTCGCTGTTGATGATTCATTTGAAAAAACGCGGCGCGGGCCGTCAGTTGGAGCAAAGCGCTTGAGTTCTAAGGTCACTTCGCAACACGCCGAAGAGTTATCCACAGGAGCCCGCGAGCTCGGTGTCAATCTCACTGAAACCCAGCACGAATTGCTGCTGGGTTATCTGGCCCTGTTAATCAAATGGAACCAGGCCTACAACCTGACCGCCGTTCGTGATCCGGACGAAATGGTTTCCCGTCACTTGCTCGATAGTATCAGCGTGATGTCGTTCATCGAAAACGGCCGCTGGCTGGATGTCGGCAGCGGTGGCGGCATGCCGGGGATCCCTCTGGCGATCCTGTATCCGGACTCGCAAGTGACTTGCCTGGACAGCAACGGCAAGAAAACCCGCTTCCTGACCCAGGTAAAACTCGAACTCAAACTGGACAACCTGCAAGTTATCCACAGTCGCGTCGAAGCGTTCCAGCCTGCACAGCCATTCAACGGGATCATTTCCCGGGCATTCAGCAGCATGGAGAACTTCACCAACTGGACTCGCCACCTCGGCGATGCCGATACGCGCTGGCTGGCAATGAAGGGCGTTCATCCGGCCGATGAGCTGGTAGCATTGCCGGCAGACTTCAAACTCGATAGCGAACACGCCCTGGCCGTACCCGGTTGCCAAGGCCAACGCCATCTGCTGATACTGCGCCGCACGGCATGATTGGGAACACAAGCAAGAATGGCTAAGGTATTCGCGATAGCGAACCAGAAGGGTGGTGTGGGCAAGACCACCACCTGTATCAACCTCGCAGCATCCCTGGTCGCGACCAAGCGCCGGGTGCTGTTGATCGATCTCGATCCACAGGGCAACGCCACCATGGGTAGCGGTGTGGATAAACATGGCCTGGAAAACTCGGTCTACGACCTGCTGATCGGTGAATGCGATCTGGCCCAGGCCATGCACTTCTCGGAACACGGCGGTTATCAACTGCTGCCGGCCAACCGCGACCTGACGGCGGCCGAAGTGGTGCTGCTGGAAATGCAGATGAAGGAAAGCCGTCTGCGCAGCGCGCTGGCGCCGATCCGGGAAAACTACGATTACATTCTGATCGACTGCCCGCCGTCGCTGTCGATGCTCACACTGAACGCACTGGTCGCGGCTGACGGGGTCATTATCCCCATGCAGTGCGAGTACTTTGCGCTCGAAGGTTTGAGCGACCTTGTGGATAACATCAAGCGCATCGCCGAACTGCTGAACCCGAACCTGAAAGTCGAAGGCCTGCTGCGGACCATGTATGACCCGCGCCTGAGCCTGATGAACGATGTATCGGCCCAGCTCAAGGAACACTTCGGCGATCAGCTGTACGACACCGTCATCCCGCGCAACATCCGTCTGGCCGAAGCCCCGAGCTACGGCATGCCGGCGCTGGCCTACGACAAGCAATCGCGTGGCGCGCTGGCCTATCTGGCCCTGGCGGGCGAGATGGTTCGCCGTCAGCGCAAAAATTCACGCATCGCCGCTGCCCAGCCAACTTAAGGAATCCCCATGGCCGTCAAGAAACGAGGTCTCGGACGAGGACTGGATGCACTGCTGAGCGGTCCTACTGTCAGTTCGCTGGAAGAACAGGCGGCGCAGGCTGACAGCCGTGAGTTGCAGCACCTGCCGCTGGACCTGCTGCAACGCGGCAAGTACCAGCCACGCCGGGACATGGATCCGCAGGCGCTGGAAGAACTGGCGCAGTCGATCAAGACTCAAGGCGTGATGCAGCCGATCGTGGTTCGCCCGATTGGTGGGGGCCGGTTTGAAATCATCGCCGGTGAGCGTCGCTGGCGTGCCAGCCAGCAGGCCGGGCAGGAAACCATTCCGGCCATGGTCCGTGATGTGCCGGATGAAACCGCGATCGCCATTGCGCTGATCGAGAACATCCAGCGCGAAGACCTGAACCCGATCGAAGAGGCGGTGGCCCTGCAGCGTTTGCAGCAGGAATTCCAGCTTACCCAGCAGCAGGTGGCCGAGGCTGTGGGTAAGTCCCGCGTTACGGTGGCCAACCTGTTGCGCTTGATTGCATTGCCGGAAGTCATCAAGACCATGCTGTCCCACGGCGACCTGGAAATGGGCCATGCCCGTGCATTGCTCGGTCTGCCGGACAATCAGCAGGTGGAAGGGGCGCGACATGTTGTCGCACGCGGCCTCACCGTGCGCCAGACTGAGGCACTGGTTCGTCAGTGGCTCAGTGGCAAACCCGAGCCTGTCGAACCTGCAAAACCGGACCCGGATATTGCCCGCCTCGAGCAGCGTCTGGCCGAGCGCCTAGGCTCTGCGGTGCAGATCCGCCACGGGAAGAAAGGAAAGGGTCAGTTGGTGATCGGTTACAACTCTCTCGATGAGCTTCAGGGTGTGCTTGCACACATCCGCTGAAACAATTCCTCTTGTAGCGCGCAGTCGGAAATCACTACCTGACAGTTGAATAGGGGCAGAACCGCCCCTATACTCTGCGCGCATTTTGTCGGCACAAATTATGCCAAGTTATTGAATTTCGGCAGCCGACCATTGGAGAGCAATAGTGATGGAAACCCGCAAGCCAAACCGCCTGCCGTTCCATCGCCTGGCGGTTTTTCCGGTGTTGATGGCTCAATTTGTCATTTTGCTCATTGCCGCTTTGGCGCTCTGGCAATGGCACGGAGTCGTTGCCGGATACTCGGGACTTTGCGGAGGCCTGATAGCCTTGCTGCCCAATGTTTATTTCGCTCACAAGGCATTTCGGTTTTCCGGCGCCCGAGCAGCCCAGTCCATCGTCCGGTCTTTCTATGCCGGCGAGGCAGGCAAACTGATTTTGACGGCAGTGCTGTTTGCACTGGTGTTTGCAGGTGTGAAGCCACTGGCGCCGATCGCTGTATTCGGCGCCTTCGTGCTGACTCAGTCGGTCAGCTGGTTCGCTCCCCTGCTGATGAGAACAAGACTTTCGAGACCTTAGGGCGTTTGAGGCAACCATGGCAGAAACAACCGCTTCGGGCTATATCCAGCACCACTTGCAGAACCTGACCTTCGGTCAGCTACCCAACGGCGGCTGGGGCTTTGCCCACACCGCAGCAGAAGCCAAGGAAATGGGCTTCTGGGCTTTCCACGTCGATACCCTCGGCTGGTCGGTCGCACTGGGTCTGATTTTCGTCATTCTTTTCCGCATGGCGGCCAAGAAGGCGACTTCCGGTCAGCCAGGTGCACTGCAGAACTTCGTTGAAGTCCTGGTCGAATTCGTCGATGGCAGCGTGAAAGACAGCTTCCATGGCCGTAGCCCGGTGATCGCACCGCTGGCACTGACCATCTTCGTCTGGGTGTTCCTGATGAACGCCGTCGACCTGGTACCGGTCGACTGGATTCCTCAGCTGGCCATTCTGATCTCCGGCGACCACCACATCCCGTTCCGTGCCGTGTCGACCACCGACCCGAACGCGACCCTGGGCATGGCGTTCTCGGTTTTCGCACTGATCATTTTCTATAGCATCAAGGTCAAGGGCCTCGGCGGCTTCATCGGCGAGCTGACCCTGCACCCGTTCGGCAGCAAGAACATCTTCGTTCAGGCCCTGCTGATCCCGGTGAACTTCCTGCTGGAATTCGTGACCCTGATCGCCAAACCGATCTCTCTGGCTCTGCGTCTGTTCGGCAACATGTATGCCGGCGAGCTGGTGTTCATCCTGATCGCTGTGATGTTCGGCAGCGGCCTGCTCTGGCTGAGCGGCCTGGGCGTTGTCCTGCAGTGGGCGTGGGCTGTGTTCCACATCCTGATCATCACCCTGCAGGCGTTCATCTTCATGATGCTGACCATCGTCTACCTGTCGATGGCGCACGAAGAAAACCATTAAGACCGGTCTCGACCAGTCTGATGTCCTTCCCGGTAAAACGGGAAGGGGCTCCTCACGGGGCACCATGAAACGATTTGTTTTACCGCTTTAATCTAAAAAACCTAAACCATACGACGTAAAAGTCGGGAGGAAAGATGGAAACTGTAGTTGGTCTAACCGCTATCGCTGTTGCACTGTTGATCGGCCTGGGCGCACTGGGTACCGCAATTGGTTTCGGCCTGCTGGGCGGCAAGTTCCTGGAAGGCGCAGCGCGTCAGCCAGAAATGGTTCCAATGCTGCAAGTTAAAATGTTCATCGTTGCCGGTCTGCTCGACGCCGTAACCATGATCGGTGTTGGTATCGCTCTGTTCTTCACCTTTGCGAACCCGTTCGTTGGTCAAATCGCTGGCTAATCATTCGGACTTTCCGAGTGATTTGGTGTGATGGACAACGTAACTGCGAGGTGTTGGCGTGAACATTAATGCGACCCTGATTGGCCAGTCCGTTGCGTTCCTGATTTTTGTACTGTTCTGCATGAAGTTCGTATGGCCTCCGGTCATCGCCGCTCTGCACGAACGTCAAAAGAAGATCGCTGATGGTCTGGACGCTGCCAGCCGTGCAGCTCGCGACCTGGAGTTGGCCCAAGAGAAAGCGGGTCAGCAACTGCGCGAAGCGAAAGCTCAGGCAGCTGAAATCATCGAGCAAGCCAAGAAACGCGGTAACCAGATTGTCGAAGAGGCCGTTGAAAAGGCCCGTGTCGACGCTGACCGTGTGAAGGTTCAGGCTCAAGCCGAGATCGAACAGGAACTGAACAGTGTCAAAGACAAGCTGCGCGCCCAAGTGGGCTTGCTGGCTGTCGGCGGCGCCGAGAAGATCCTGGGTGCCACAATCGATCAAAACGCGCACGCAGAGCTGGTTAACCAACTGGCTGCTGAAATCTAAGCGAGGGCGATCATGGCAGAACTGACCACGTTGGCCCGACCTTACGCTAAGGCGGCCTTCGAGCACGCTCAGGCCCACCAGCAACTGGCCAATTGGTCAGCCATGCTCGGCCTGGCTGCAGCGGTGTCGCAAGACGACACCATGCAGCGCGTGCTCAAGGCCCCGCGACTGACGAGCGCAGAAAAGGCCGCCACGTTCATTGACGTGTGCGGCGACAAGTTTGATGCCAAGGCACAGAACTTCATCAATGTCGTTGCCGAAAACGACCGTCTCCCGCTTCTGCCGGAGATCGCTGCTCTTTTCGACCTGTACAAGGCCGAACAAGAGAAATCGGTAGACGTTGAAGTGACCAGTGCTTTCGCATTGAACCAAGAACAGCAAGACAAACTCGCCAAGGTTCTCAGTGCACGACTCAACCGGGAAGTGCGCCTGCAAGTTGCGGAGGATGCTGCCCTCATAGGTGGTGTCGTTATCCGCGCCGGCGACCTGGTTATCGATGGCTCGATTCGCGGCAAAATCGCGAAACTTGCCGAAGCATTGAAATCTTGAGTTTGAAGGGGCAGCAGAGCAATGCAGCAACTCAATCCTTCCGAAATAAGTGAAATTATCAAGGGCCGCATCGAAAAACTCGATGTGACCTCCCAAGCCCGTAACGAAGGCACTGTCGTCAGCGTATCTGACGGTATCGTGCGGATTCACGGTCTGGCCGACGTCATGTACGGCGAGATGATCGAGTTTCCGGGCGGCGTCTACGGTATGGCCCTCAACCTGGAGCAAGACTCCGTAGGTGCCGTTGTACTGGGCGCATACACGACTCTGGCTGAAGGCATGAGCGCCAAGTGCACCGGCCGCATCCTCGAAGTTCCGGTTGGTAAGGAACTGCTGGGTCGCGTTGTCGACGCACTGGGTAACCCTGTTGACGGCAAAGGTCCACTGGGCAACACCGAGACCGACGCGGTCGAGAAAGTTGCTCCGGGCGTGATCTGGCGTAAGTCGGTAGACCAGCCTGTACAGACTGGCTACAAGGCTGTCGATGCCATGATCCCTGTCGGCCGTGGCCAGCGTGAGCTGATCATCGGTGACCGTCAGATCGGTAAGACCGCTCTGGCGATCGACGCGATCATCAATCAGAAAGACAGCGGCATTTTCTGCGTCTACGTGGCAATCGGTCAGAAGCAATCGACCATCGCCAACGTGGTTCGCAAGCTGGAAGAAAACGGTGCACTGGCTAACACCATCATCGTTGCAGCGAGCGCTTCGGAATCTGCAGCACTGCAGTTCCTGGCTCCGTACTCCGGTTGCACCATGGGTGAATTCTTCCGCGACCGCGGTGAAGACGCGCTGATCGTTTATGACGATCTGTCCAAGCAAGCAGTGGCTTACCGCCAGATTTCCCTGCTGCTGCGCCGTCCACCAGGCCGTGAAGCTTACCCAGGCGACGTGTTCTATCTCCACTCCCGTCTGCTGGAGCGCGCATCCCGCGTTTCGGAAGAGTACGTAGAGAAGTTCACCAACGGCGCAGTGACCGGCAAAACCGGTTCCCTGACCGCACTGCCGATCATCGAAACCCAGGCTGGCGACGTTTCCGCGTTCGTTCCGACCAACGTGATCTCCATCACCGACGGTCAGATCTTCCTGGAATCGGCCATGTTCAACTCGGGCATCCGCCCTGCAGTGAACGCCGGTGTTTCGGTATCCCGTGTGGGTGGTGCCGCTCAGACCAAGATCATCAAGAAGCTGTCCGGTGGTATCCGTACCGCTCTGGCTCAGTATCGTGAACTGGCGGCATTCGCCCAGTTCGCTTCTGACCTGGACGAAGCGACCCGCAAGCAACTTGAGCATGGTCAGCGCGTTACCGAGCTGATGAAGCAGAAGCAATACGCACCTATGTCGATCGCTGACATGGCGCTGTCGCTGTATGCCGCTGAGCGTGGGTTCCTGACTGACATTGAAATCGCCAAGATCGGCAGCTTCGAACAAGCGCTGATTGCTTTCTTCAACCGCGATCACGCCGACTTGATGGCGAAGATCAACGTTAAAGGTGACTTCAATGACGAAATCGACGCTGGCCTGAAAGCCGGTATCGAGAAGTTCAAGGCCACCCAAACCTGGTAAGCCGCAGCGGGAGCCGCAAGGCTCCCGCTTGCTAACCTGATAGGTGTTACATGGCAGGCGCAAAAGAGATTCGCAGTAAGATTGCGAGCATCAAAAGCACGCAAAAAATTACCAGCGCCATGGAAAAAGTGGCGGTCAGCAAAATGCGCAAGGCACAAATGCGCATGGCTGCTAGCCGTCCTTATGCGGAGCGTATCCGCCAGGTAATTGGGCATCTGGCCAACGCCAACCCGGAATACCGCCATCCGTTCATGATCGACCGCGCCATCAAGCGCGTTGGTTATGTCGTGGTGAGCAGTGACCGTGGTTTGTGCGGCGGCTTGAACACCAACCTGTTCAAGGCCCTGGTCAAGGACATGGCGGTAAACCGCGAAAACGGCGTCGAGATTGATCTGTGTGTCGTTGGTAGCAAGGGTGCGGCCTTTTTCCGCAACTTCGGCGGTAACGTCGTTGCAGCTATCAGCCACCTGGGTGAAGAGCCGTCGATCAATGATCTGATCGGCAGCGTCAAGGTGATGCTGGATGCCTATCTGGACGGCCGTATTGACCGCCTGTCCGTGGTATCCAACAAGTTCATCAATACCATGACGCAACAGCCTACCGTGGAGCAGTTGATTCCGCTGGTAGCGACCCCGGATCAGGATCTCAAGCACCACTGGGACTACCTCTACGAACCAGACGCCAAAGAGCTGCTTGACGGCTTGATGGTGCGTTACGTGGAGTCGCAGGTGTACCAGGCGGTGGTCGAGAACAACGCGGCCGAACAAGCTGCGCGGATGATCGCGATGAAGAACGCTACCGACAACGCCGGTGATTTGATCAGCGATTTGCAGCTGATCTACAACAAGGCGCGTCAGGCTGCGATCACCCAAGAGATCTCGGAAATCGTCGGCGGCGCTGCCGCGGTTTAACGGTTCAAATATTCAGAGGATCCAGCTATGAGTAGCGGACGTATCGTTCAAATCATCGGCGCCGTTATCGACGTGGAATTTCCACGCGACAGCGTACCGAGCATCTACGACGCCTTGAAGGTTCAAGGCGCCGAAACCACTCTGGAAGTTCAGCAGCAGCTGGGCGACGGCGTGGTTCGTACCATTGCGATGGGCTCCACCGAAGGCTTGAAGCGCGGTCTGGACGTCAACAACACTGGCGCAGCCATCTCCGTACCGGTCGGTAAAGCGACTCTGGGCCGGATCATGGACGTACTGGGCAACCCGATCGACGAAGCTGGCCCGATCGGCGAAGAAGAGCGCTGGGGTATCCACCGCGCCGCTCCTTCCTTCGCGGAACAAGCCGGTGGCAACGAGCTGCTGGAAACCGGCATCAAGGTTATCGACCTGGTTTGCCCGTTCGCCAAGGGCGGTAAAGTCGGTCTGTTCGGTGGTGCCGGTGTAGGCAAGACCGTAAACATGATGGAACTGATCCGTAACATCGCCATCGAGCACAGCGGTTATTCCGTGTTCGCCGGTGTGGGTGAGCGTACTCGTGAGGGTAACGACTTCTACCACGAGATGAAGGACTCCAACGTTCTCGACAAGGTAGCGCTGGTCTACGGTCAGATGAACGAGCCACCAGGAAACCGTCTGCGCGTAGCGCTGACCGGCCTGACCATGGCAGAGAAGTTCCGTGACGAAGGTAACGACGTTCTGCTGTTCGTCGACAACATCTATCGTTACACCCTGGCCGGTACCGAAGTATCCGCACTGCTGGGCCGTATGCCTTCGGCAGTAGGTTACCAGCCGACCCTGGCTGAAGAGATGGGCGTGCTGCAAGAGCGCATCACTTCGACCAAGCAAGGTTCGATTACTTCGATCCAGGCCGTATACGTACCAGCGGACGACTTGACTGACCCGTCGCCAGCGACCACGTTTGCTCACCTGGACGCCACCGTCGTTCTGTCCCGTGACATCGCTTCCCTGGGTATCTACCCGGCGGTAGACCCACTGGACTCGACTTCGCGTCAGCTGGACCCGAACGTGATCGGCAACGATCACTACGAGACCGCTCGTGGTGTTCAGTACGTGCTGCAGCGTTACAAAGAGCTGAAGGACATCATCGCGATCCTGGGTATGGACGAGCTGTCGGAAGCCGACAAGCAGTTGGTAAACCGTGCTCGTAAGATCCAGCGCTTCTTGTCGCAGCCGTTCTTCGTGGCTGAAGTCTTCACCGGTGCTTCGGGTAAATACGTTTCCCTGAAAGACACCATCGCTGGCTTCAAAGGCATCCTCAACGGTGACTACGACCACCTGCCAGAACAAGCGTTCTACATGGTCGGCGGCATCGAAGAAGCGATCGAGAAAGCCAAGAAACTGTAATCCCGGCGCCCGGCAACGGGCGCTCATTTAGGTTGAGGCAATCAGATGGCTATGACAGTCCATTGCGATATCGTCAGCGCGGAAGGAGAAATCTTTTCCGGCCTGGTCGAGATGGTGATTGCGCACGGTGCTCTGGGTGATCTTGGTATCGCTCTGGGTCACGCGCCGCTGATCACGAATCTCAAGCCGGGTCCGATCCGCCTGATCAAGCAAGGCGGGGAAGCCGAGGTGTTCTACATCTCCGGTGGTTTCCTCGAGGTTCAGCCGAACATGGTCAAGGTGCTTGCCGATACCGTGCAACGTGCCGCCGACCTGGATGAAGCTCAGGCTCAGGCAGCGCTCAAGGCTGCCGAAGCTGCTCTGCATGAGAAGAGCGCAGATTTCGACTACGGAGCTGCGTCCGCACGTCTGGCCGAGGCTGCAGCTCAGCTGCGCACCGTCCAGCAGATCCGCAAGAAGTTTGGCGGTTAATCCGTCAGCCACTTGTTGTGCGATTGATAAAAAAGGGTAGCCTCGGCTACCCTTTTTTCTTTTCAGAATTCTACAAACCCGGTCGCAGTTGCTGACCACCCAGGATTGGTAGCCAGTCATGTCTCTTGAAATCGTAATCCTCGCGGCCGGTCAAGGCACACGCATGCGTTCGGCTCTGCCGAAAGTGCTGCACCCGATTGCCGGCGATTCCATGCTCGGTCATGTTATCCACAGCGCCCGTCAGCTCGATCCGCAGCGCATCCATGTTGTCATCGGCCATGGCGCCGATGTGGTGCGCGAGCGCCTGGCTGCCGATGACCTCAATTTCGTCCTGCAGGACAAGCAATTGGGTACCGGCCACGCGACTGCCCAGGCCGTACCGTTCATCACGTCCGATACCGTTCTGATTCTCTACGGTGACGTGCCGCTGATCGAAGTCGAAACCCTGCAGCGGCTGCTCAAGCACGTCGTTCCCGGCCAGATGGGGTTGCTGACCGTCGAACTGGATGATCCGACCGGTTATGGCCGCATCGTGCGCGACGCCAGCGGCAAGGTCGCGGCCATTGTCGAGCACAAGGACGCCACTGAAGCTCAACGCGCGATCACCGAAGGCAATACCGGGATTCTCGCGGTACCTGCCAGCCATCTGGCGGACTGGATGGGGCGCCTGTCGAACAACAACGCCCAGGGTGAGTACTACCTGACCGACGTGATCGAAATGGCGGTCGGTGATGGCCTGGTGGTTGCGACCGAGCAACCCCATGATCCGATGGAAGTGCAGGGCGCCAACGATCGCAAGCAACTGTCGGAACTGGAGCGTCATTATCAGTTGCGTGCCGGCCGCCGCCTGATGGCCCAGGGCGTGACTCTGCGTGACCCGGCCCGCTTTGACGTACGTGGTGAAGTGACCGTCGGTCGCGATGTGCTGATCGACATCAACGTCATTCTCGAAGGCAAGGTCGTCATCGAAGACGACGTGGTGATCGGCCCGAACTGCGTGATCAAGGACAGCACACTGCGCAAAGGCGTGGTGATCAAGGCCAACAGCCATATCGAAGGCGCGGTGCTGGGTGAAAATAGCGACGCCGGCCCGTTTGCCCGACTGCGTCCAGGCACCGTGCTCGAAGCCCGTGCCCATGTGGGTAACTTCGTCGAACTAAAAAACGCTCGAATGGGGGAGGGCGCCAAGGCCGGACACCTGACTTATCTGGGCGATGCCGAGATTGGTGCCCGCACCAACATTGGCGCCGGCACCATCACTTGCAACTACGATGGCGCCAACAAGTGGAAAACCGTGTTGGGTGAAGACGTGTTCATCGGCTCCAACAATTCGCTGGTGGCGCCTGTGGATATCTCTGCCGGTGCGACCACGGCGGCCGGTTCGACCATCACTCAGAATGTGGATAACGCCCAACTGGCCGTCGGTCGTGCGCGACAGAAGAACATCGATGGCTGGAAGCGGCCGGAGAAGGTCAAGAAGAGCTGAGTTATCCACAGCGCTTCAATCTGAAACATCGCTGCCTTCGGGCAGCGATTTTTTTTCATTGTTGGCTTGACGGTTTTGCTTCGATAGGTTTTGATTTCTTTCATTATCTTTCGAATCGAAACTTAGCGCGCCATGTCGAAACGCAACACACCCCAACGTCGCCACAACATTCTGGCCTTGCTCAATGAGCAGGGCGAAGTCAGTGTTGACGAACTCGCCAAGCGTTTCGAAACCTCGGAAGTTACGATTCGCAAGGATCTGGCCGCACTGGAAAGCCATGGTCTGCTGCTGCGCCGTTATGGCGGAGCGATCACCATGCCCCAGGAACTGGTGGCCGATGTCAGCCAGAACGTTTCCAAATACAAACAGGCGATTGCCCGTGCTGCGGTTACACGCATCCGCGAACACGCCCGCATCATCATCGACAGCGGCAGCACCACGGCCGCGATGATTCCCGAGCTCGGCCAGCAGCCGGGTCTGGTGGTGATGACCAATTCCCTGCATGTCGCCAACGCCCTGAGCGAACTCGAGCATGAACCGGTCCTGCTGATGACCGGCGGCACCTGGGATCCCCATTCGGAATCCTTTCAGGGCCAGGTCGCCGAGCAGGTACTACGCTCTTACGACTTCGATCAATTGTTCATCGGTGCCGACGGCATCGATCTGGTGCGTGGCACCACCACCTTCAATGAGTTGCTCGGCCTGAGCCGGGTGATGGCGGAAGTGGCGCGGGAAGTGGTCGTGATGGTCGAGGCCGACAAGATCGGCCGCAAGATTCCAAACCTGGAACTGCCGTGGAGCAGTGTCCATACCCTAATCACCGATGATCGCCTGCCGCTGGAGGCACGGGATCAGATTCAGGCTCGCGGTATCAATTTGATTTGCGCGACGGTCAGTCAGGAGAAATAAGCATGTGTGGAATTGTCGGCGCGGTAGCTGAACGTAATATCACCGCCATCCTGGTCGAAGGCCTCAAGCGCCTCGAATACCGGGGTTATGACAGTGCCGGTGTGGCGGTGTACACCAATGAAGGCACGCTCGAACGCACCCGTCGTGTGGGCAAGGTCAGCGAACTGGACGCAGCCCTGGCGGAACACCCGCTGGTTGGCCGTCTCGGTATCGCCCACACCCGTTGGGCAACCCACGGTGCGCCGAGCGAACGCAATGCTCACCCGCATTTCTCCGGCAACGTCGCGGTGGTACACAACGGTATCATCGAAAACCATGAGGCGCTGCGCGAGCAACTCAAGGCTCAGGGTTACGTGTTCTCTTCCGACACTGACACCGAAGTCATTGCTCACCTGCTGACCGAAAAACTCAAGGCGCTGCCGGACCTGACCGACGCCCTGAAGGCAACGGTCAAGGACCTGCATGGCGCCTACGGTCTGGCGGTCATCCACGCACTGCAACCGGATCGTCTGGTCGCTGCCCGCAGCGGCAGCCCGCTGGTGATCGGTCTGGGCCTGGGCGAAAACTTCCTGGCTTCTGACCAACTGGCCCTGCGTCAGGTCACCGACCGTTTCATGTACCTGGAAGAGGGCGACATCGCCGAAATCCAGCGTGACAAGGTGCAGATCTGGGACGTGACCGGCAAAGCCGTCGAGCGCCAGACCGTGCAGTACACCGACGGTGCCGAAGCCGCCGACAAAGGCGAGTTCCGCCACTACATGCTCAAGGAAATCCACGAGCAGCCATCCGTGGTGCAACGCACGCTGGAAGGCCGTCTGAGTGCCAACCAGGTTCTGGTGCAGGCATTCGGCCCGCAAGCCGCCGAACTGTTCGCCAAAGTGCGCAACGTGCAGATCGTCGCCTGCGGCACCAGTTACCACGCCGGCATGGTTGCCCGTTACTGGCTCGAAGAACTGGCCGGGATTCCGTGCCAGGTCGAAGTCGCCAGTGAGTTCCGCTACCGCAAGGTGGTGGTGCAGCCGGACACACTGTTCGTCACCATTTCCCAGTCCGGCGAAACCGCCGACACCCTGGCCGCACTGCGCAACGCCAAGGAGCTGGGTTTCCTGGGCAGCCTGGCGATCTGCAACGTCGGCATCAGTTCGCTGGTGCGCGAATCCGACCTGACCCTGCTGACCCAGGCCGGCCGCGAAATCGGCGTGGCCTCGACCAAAGCGTTCACCACGCAACTGGTCGGCCTGTTGCTGCTGACCCTGTCCCTGGGCCAGGTCCGCGGCACCCTGGAAAAAGGCGTTGAAGCCCGACTGGTCGAAGAACTGCGTCGCCTGCCAACCCGTCTGGGCGAAGCACTGGCCATGGACAGCACCGTGGAAAAGATCGCCGAACTGTTCGCCGACAAGAACCACACCCTGTTCCTCGGGCGTGGCGCGCAATATCCGGTAGCGATGGAAGGGGCCCTGAAACTCAAGGAAATCTCGTACATCCACGCCGAAGCTTATCCTGCCGGTGAACTGAAGCATGGCCCGCTGGCACTTGTGGATAACGACATGCCGGTGGTGACCGTGGCGCCGAACAACGAACTGCTGGAGAAGCTCAAATCCAATCTGCAGGAAGTCCGTGCCCGTGGCGGTGAACTGATCGTGTTCGCTGACGAGAAGGCCGGGATGACCAATGGCGAAGGCACCCACGTGGTACAGATGCCGCACATCCACGACATCCTGTCGCCGATCCTCTACACCATCCCGCTGCAACTGCTGTCGTATTACGTCGCTGTGCTCAAGGGCACTGACGTTGACCAGCCGCGTAACCTGGCGAAGTCGGTGACGGTGGAATAAGTTATCCACACGCCGTAATAGACGACCACAGCCTGGAGACTCATTGGGTCTCCAGGCTGTGGGATGTTTCCCACTTTCTGTTACCGAACACCCCAGCGCGGTGCAATGCCACGTTTCTGTAACAGCTTCTCTGCTTTCAAAAAGCGCCCCTTCAAAAAAAATTCAATCACTCGATACCCCGTGATTTCGGTGTCCTCGCCGATGTCCGCCGGTTTTGTCGGACAGCTTCTCCATAAGTTGGCCGTTCAATTGCATATGCTTGTATGTACAAGTAAAGACGTATGCATACGAGTTGGAAGAAACCGAGCATCTCGTCCACTGATTCGCTTGTCGCGCCAAGGGGCGCACAAGCCGCTTGCCCATCGCCAGGGTTGGTTTGAATTGATCGCTGAGGAGTCTTTTTCGTGACTGACGCAAAAACTACTAAATTCCGTGACGTTGAAATCCGTGCATCGCGCGGCAACAAGCTGACCGCCAAGAGCTGGCTGACCGAAGCGCCGCTGCGCATGCTGATGAACAACCTCGACCCGGAAGTGGCCGAGAACCCGAAAGAGCTGGTGGTCTACGGTGGCATCGGCCGCGCCGCGCGCAACTGGGAGTGCTACGACAAGATCGTCGAAAGCCTGACCAACCTGAATGACGACGAAACCCTGCTGGTGCAGTCCGGCAAACCGGTCGGCGTGTTCAAGACCCACAGCAATGCCCCGCGCGTGCTGATCGCCAACTCCAACCTGGTGCCGCACTGGGCGACCTGGGAACACTTCAACGAACTCGACGCGAAAGGTCTGGCGATGTACGGCCAGATGACCGCCGGCAGCTGGATCTACATCGGCAGCCAGGGCATCGTCCAGGGCACTTACGAAACCTTCGTCGAGGCCGGTCGCCAGCATTACGATTCCAACCTGAAGGGCCGCTGGGTCCTGACCGCCGGCCTCGGCGGCATGGGCGGCGCCCAGCCGCTGGCGGCAACTTTGGCCGGCGCCTGCTCGCTGAACATCGAATGCCAGCAGGTGAGCATCGATTTCCGCCTGAAAAGCCGTTACGTCGACGAGCAGGCCAAAGACCTCGACGACGCCCTGGCGCGCATCGAGAAGTACACAAAAGAAGGCAAGGCGATCTCCATCGCGCTGCTGGGTAACGCCGCCGAAATCCTTCCGGAACTGGTCCGTCGTGGCGTGCGCCCGGACATGGTCACCGACCAGACCAGCGCCCACGACCCATTGAACGGTTACCTGCCGGCCGGCTGGACCTGGGACGAATACCGCGCCCGCGCCAAGACCGAACCGGCCGCTGTGATCAAGGCTGCCAAGCAATCGATGGCGGTGCACGTCAAAGCCATGCTCGACTTCCAGAAGCAAGGCATCCCGACCTTCGACTACGGCAACAACATCCGTCAGATGGCTCAGGAAGAGGGCGTGGAAAACGCTTTCGACTTCCCGGGTTTCGTACCCGCTTATATCCGTCCGTTGTTCTGCCGTGGCATCGGCCCGTTCCGCTGGGCGGCGCTGTCGGGTGATCCGCAGGACATCTACAAGACCGACGCCAAGGTCAAAGAGCTGATCCCGGACGATGCGCACCTGCACAACTGGCTGGACATGGCCCGCGAGCGCATCAGCTTCCAGGGCCTGCCGGCGCGTATCTGCTGGGTCGGTCTGGGCCAGCGCGCCAAGCTCGGTCTGGCGTTCAACGAAATGGTCCGTCGCGGCGAGCTGTCGGCACCGATCGTGATCGGTCGCGACCACCTCGACTCCGGCTCGGTGTCCAGCCCGAACCGTGAAACCGAATCGATGCAGGACGGTTCCGATGCCGTCTCCGACTGGCCACTGCTCAACGCCTTGCTCAACACCGCCAGCGGCGCGACCTGGGTCTCGCTGCACCACGGCGGCGGTGTCGGCATGGGCTTCTCGCAGCACTCGGGCATGGTGATCGTCTGCGACGGTACGGATGAAGCAGCCGAGCGTATCGCTCGTGTGCTGCACAACGACCCGGGCACCGGTGTGATGCGTCACGCCGATGCCGGTTACCAGATCGCCATCGACTGCGCCAAGGAGCAGGGCTTGAACCTGCCAATGATTACTTCGGTTAAAGGAGCCTGAACATGACTGCACTGAACCTGATCCCTGGCCAACTGAGCCTGTCCCAACTGCGTGCTGTCTACCAGAACCCGGTCAAACTGACCCTCGACTACAGCGCTGCTGCACAGATCGAAGCCAGCGTCGCCTGCGTCGAGCAGATCCTCGCCGAGAACCGCACCGCCTACGGCATCAACACCGGTTTCGGCCTGCTGGCTTCGACCCGCATCGCCAGCGAAGACCTGGAAAACCTCCAGCGTTCGCTGGTGCTGTCCCACGCTGCCGGCGTCGGCCAGCCGATCAGCGATGAGCTGGTGCGTTTGATCATGGTGCTCAAGGTCAACAGCCTCAGCCGTGGTTTCTCCGGTATCCGCCGCGTGGTGATCGACGCGCTGATCGCGCTGATCAACGCCGAGGTTTATCCGCACATTCCGCTGAAAGGTTCGGTCGGTGCGTCCGGCGATTTGGCACCGCTGGCGCACATGTCGCTGGTGCTGCTGGGCGAGGGCAAGGCGCGCTACAAGGGTGAGTGGATGGAAGCCACCGAAGCGCTGAAGGTCGCCGGTCTGACCCCGCTGACTTTGGCGGCGAAGGAAGGTCTGGCGCTGCTCAACGGCACGCAGGTTTCTACCGCTTTTGCGTTGCGCGGTCTGTTCGAAGGTGAGGACCTGTTTGCTGGCGCGCTGGCGCTGGGCGGTCTGACGGTTGAAGCGGTGCTCGGTTCGCGCTCGCCGTTCGATGCTCGTATCCACGCCGCCCGTGGCCAGAAAGGCCAGATCGACACCGCCGCCGCTTACCGCGATCTGCTGGGCGAGCGCAGTGAAGTCTCCGATTCGCACCAGAACTGCGAAAAGGTCCAGGACCCGTACTCGCTGCGCTGCCAGCCACAGGTCATGGGCGCCTGCCTGACCCAGTTCCGTCAGGCCGCCGAGGTGCTGGTGATCGAAGCCAACGCGGTCTCCGACAACCCATTGGTGTTTGCGGCCGAAGGCGACGTGATTTCCGGTGGCAACTTCCACGCCGAACCAGTGGCCATGGCTGCTGACAACATGGCGCTGGCCATCGCTGAAATCGGCTCTCTGAGCGAGCGCCGCATCTCGTTGATGATGGACAAGCACATGTCGCAATTGCCGCCGTTCCTGGTGGCAAACGGCGGCGTGAACTCCGGCTTCATGATCGCTCAGGTGACTGCGGCGGCACTGGCCAGCGAGAACAAGGCACTGGCTCACCCGCACTCGGTGGACAGTCTGCCGACCTCTGCCAACCAGGAAGACCACGTCTCCATGGCCCCGGCCGCCGGCAAGCGCCTGTGGGAAATGGCCGAAAACACCCGCGGGATTCTCGCGGTGGAATGGCTGGCGGCGGTGCAGGGTCTGGACCTGCGCAACGGCCTGAAGACCTCGGCCAAACTGGAAAAGGCCCGGGGAATCCTGCGTCGCGAAGTGCCGTTCTACGAGAAGGATCGTTTCTTTGCGCCGGACATCAATGCGGCGAGCGAACTGCTGGCGTCACGCACGCTGAATGATCTGGTCCCGGCGAACCTGCTGCCGAGTCTGTAAGTGCCTCATCGCCAACAGGCTGTCTTCCACTTTGCGTGGAGGCCGGCCTGTTGGCGTTTCGATTTTTGCGTCGAATAAAAATAAATAAGGACGAAAAATGCAGCAGTCAGCAAAAGGTTTGAAACGCGGGCTCTCGGCCCGACACATTCGCTTCATGGCCCTGGGATCGGCGATCGGTACCGGGCTGTTCTATGGTTCTGCCTCGGCCATCCAGATGGCCGGTCCTGCGGTTCTGCTAGCTTACCTGATCGGTGGCGCGGCGGTGTTCATGGTCATGCGCGCCCTCGGTGAGATGGCGGTGCACAACCCGGTCGCCGGCTCGTTCGGGCAATACGCAAGCACCTATCTCGGCCCCATGGCGGGCTTCATTCTCGGTTGGACCTACGCGTTCGAAATGGTCATTGTCGGCATGGCCGATGTGACGGCGTTCGGCATCTACATGGGCTTCTGGTTTCCGGAAGTCTCGCGCTGGATCTGGGTGCTGGGCATCGTTTCGGTGGTCGGCGGGCTGAACCTGTGCAACGTCAAAGTCTTCGGTGAAATGGAGTTCTGGCTGTCGTTGCTCAAGGTCGCGGCCATCGTCGCGATGATCCTCGGCGGCTTCGGCATCATGCTGTTCGGCATCAGCACCGCTCCCGGTCAGGCGACCGATATCAGCAACCTGTGGACTCAGGGTGGCTTCATGCCCAATGGCGTGGGCGGCCTGATCGCCTCGTTTGCGGTGGTGATGTTTGCCTTCGGCGGCATCGAGATCATCGGTGTGACTGCCGGTGAGGCCAAGGACCCGCACCGCGTGCTGCCCAAGGCGATCAACGCCGTGCCGATGCGCATCCTGCTGTTCTATGTGCTGACGATGCTGGTGCTGATGTCGATCTTCCCGTGGCAGCAGATCGGCAGTCAGGGCAGCCCGTTCGTGCAGATTTTTGACCACCTGGGCATCAGCTCGGCGGCCACCATTCTGAACATCGTGGTGATCTCGGCGGCGGTGTCGGCCATCAACAGCGACATCTTCGGTGCAGGCCGGATGATGTACGGCCTGGCTCAGCAAGGGCATGCACCGAAAGGCTTTGCGCGCCTGTCGCGCAATGGCGTGCCGTGGCTGACGGTGATTGTGATGAGCTGCGCGCTGCTGCTGGGCGTGTTGCTGAACTACCTGATCCCGGAAAACGTGTTCCTGCTGATCGCGTCCATCGCGACCTTCGCCACGGTGTGGGTCTGGTTGATGATTCTGTTCACCCAGGTGGCCATGCGTCGTTCGATGACGCCTGAGCAGGTGGCGCAACTGAAATTTCCGGTACCGTTCTGGCCATATGCACCGATGGCGGCGATTGCTTTCATGTTGTTCGTGTTCGGCGTGCTGGGTTACTTTCCGGATACTCAGGCAGCGTTGATTGTCGGCGTGGTCTGGATCGGGTTGCTGGTGCTGGCGTATCTGACGTGGGTCAAGCCGGCGGCCGGGCAGGCTGCACGGGTGACCGGCGATCAGCCGGTTTCTCAGTCCTGATCTGATCGGGAAACATTCCGGGTCTGCATCGCGTTGTCGGGATGCAGGCACCGGAATCGAATCACAGATGAATCGCAGCAATTGCTGCGATTTTTTCATCCACTCCGAGGACACCATGGATCGCTTCCAGGAAATGCAGGTCTTCGCGGCCGTTGCGCAGGAACAGGGCTTTTCCGCTGCCGCGCGGCGCTTGGGGCTGTCAGCGGCCAGCGTCACCCGGGCGGTGGCGGCGCTGGAGCAGCGGATCGGTACGCAGTTGCTGATCCGCACCACCCGCAGCGTGCATCTGAGCGAGGCGGGCCAGCGTTACCTGGAAGACTGTCGGAGGATTCTTGCCGAGGTGCAGGAAGCGGAAGACTCCGCCGCCGGCAGCCACACCCAGCCCCGTGGTCAATTGACGGTGACGGCGCCGGTGCTGTTCGGCGAGCTGTTTGTCACACCGGTGATGGCGGGTTATCTGACGCAATACCCGGACGTTTCCATCAACGCCTTGTTGCTGGATCGCGTGGTGAGCATGGTCGAGGAAGGTGTGGATGTGGCGATCCGCATCGGTGATTTGCCGGACAGCAACCAGCATGCGATCCGGGTAGGCGAGGTGCGCCGGGTGATCTGCGGCTCGCCGGGGTATTTTGCCGTTCACGGTCGGCCAACCCATCCACAGGCACTGGCCGGCGCGCCCGTGGTGGCGACCTCGTCCATCGGTCAACTGCGCAACTGGCCGTTTCTGGAGGACGGTGAGCCCTTGGTCGTCCGCCCCGAGCCGCGACTGGTGGTCACCGGCAATCAGGCGGCAATTACTGCCGCTTGCCTGGGGCTCGGGCTGACCCGGGTGCTGTCTTATCAGGTCGCGAGCAAGATCGCCTCGGGTGAGCTGGAAATCGTTCTTGCCGAGTACGAGTTGCCGCCGCTGCCAATCCATGTGGTGTATCAGGGCGGGCGCAAGGCACCGACCCGGGTGCGCAGTTTTGTCGACTACGCCGTGAACGCCTTGCGCGAACATCCGGCCCTGAAAAACGCGGCGTTATTTCATCCAGAGAAATAATGGATTGCGTTTGCTGGTGATTCTGTTGTTTTCAAGATAGGTGGAAGATGGCTGCCACGGTTGTTGCCCATTTCGGGCGACGCAAACGTCCAGCGGAGTCGACCATGCAAGCGATCAAACTCTACAACTTCCCGCGTTCCGGCCACGCCCACCGGGTCGAGCTGATGCTGTCACTGCTGCAATTGCCGACCGAACTGATCTTTGTCGATCTGGCCAAGGGCGAGCACAAACAACCCGAATACCTGGCGATCAACAGCTTCGGGCAAGTACCGGCCATCGATGACAACGGCGTGGTGCTGGCCGATTCCAACGCGATTCTGGTGTATCTGGCGCAGAAGTATGGCAACGGTCGCTGGCTGCCGAGCGATCCGGTCGGCGCAGCGCGCGTCCAGCGCTGGCTGTCGGCAGCGGCCGGCCCGATTGCCTTTGGCCCGGCAGCGGCGCGGCTGGTCACGGTGTTCGGGGCAAAACTCAACGCTGACGAAGCGATCACCCGTGCGCACAACCTGCTCAAGGTGATGGATCTGGAACTGGGCAAGACTCCGTTCCTGGTCGGCAACGAACCGACCGTCGCCGACGTTTCGGCCTACAGCTACATCGCCCATGCGCCGGAAGGCAATGTGTCGCTGGACGACTACGCCAATGTGCGCGCCTGGCTGGCGCGGATTGAAGCATTGCCCGGTTTCGTCGCGATGCCACGCACCGTTGCCGGTCTGCAAGCCACGGCTTGAGGTTCATCGTCCAGACTGCGCCGCTGGCGTGGGGGAGAGGTCGTCATGGAACGTTCACCCTGGCACGCCGGCGAGCGACAACTGCAAGCGCAGGTCGGTGTTGCCGAGCGCATGGAGGAATTCGGTCGCAAGGTGATTCGCACCTGGATGCCGGATCAGCACCGTCAGTTCTATCAGCAATTGCCGTTCATGCTGTTCGGCGCGGTGGATGCCGATGGCCGTCCGTGGGCCAGCGTGCTGGAGGGCGAGCCGGGTTTCGCTCACTCTCCCGAGCCGACGCAATTGCACTTCGACAGCCTGCCCGCCGCCGATGACCCGGCGCAGTTGCAGGCCGGCGCGGCCATTGGTCTGCTTGGCATCGAGTTGCACACCCGTCGGCGCAATCGTCTCAATGGCCACATCGGCAATCTTGGCGCGAGCGGTTTCGATTTGACGGTCGATCAGTCCTTCGGCAATTGCCCGCAGTACATTCAGTTGCGCCAATTCCAGCGGGTCCCGCTGACGGATCCGCAGACCCGGCGCGCCGAGCACTTCGACGGGCTTGATGACGCGGCGGTCGCGCTGATTGAAACGGCCGACACTTTCTTCGTCGCCAGCTACGTCGATGTCGACGGCGAGCGCTCGGTGGATGTTTCCCATCGTGGCGGCCAGGCCGGTTTCGTGCGGGTGGAGGGCAATCGCCTGACCATCCCGGATTTTGCCGGCAACCTGCACTTCAACACCCTCGGCAACCTGCTGCTCAATCCCCGGGCCGGCTTGCTGTTCATCGACTTTTCCACAGGCGACGTGCTGCAGCTCAGCGGCCGCACCGAGGTCATTCTTGAAGGACCGCAAATCGCAGCCTTCCAGGGCGCCGAGCGGTTGTGGACGTTCGAGGTGGAAAAAGTGGTGAGGCGTCCAGGTGCATTGGCCCTGCGCTGGCGCTTCGACGGTATGTCGCCGACCAGTCTGCTGACCGGGACCTGGGCTCAGGCCGACGCGCGTTTGCAGGCGCAGGCTCTGGGTGACAGCTGGCGGCCGCTGCGGGTGACGCGGATTGAAGCGCAGAGCCAGCACATTCGTTCGTTCTATCTCGAACCCGTGGACGGTGCCGGTTTGCCGGTGTTCCAGGCTGGGCAACATCTGCCACTGCGTTTCACTCTCGATGGTGAAGTGTTCATCCGCACTTACAGTCTTTCGGGTGCGCCGTCGGACGACTTCTTCCGGATCAGCGTGAAGCGTGAAGGGCGGATATCGACGCATCTGCACGATCAGGTGCGCGTCGGCGATGTGCTGGAGGCGCGTTCGCCTCAAGGGCATTTCACCGTCGCGCCGCTGGAGCGCCGGCCCTTGGTGCTGCTGGCGGCCGGGGTCGGAATCACGCCGTTGCTGTCGATGCTGCGCGAGGTGGTGTATCAGGGCCTGCGCACCCGGCGGATTCGTCCGACCTGGCTGATCCAGAGTTCTCGCAGCCTTGCCGACCAACCGTTTCGCGCGGAACTGGACCGCTTGCTGGAGGACGCCGGCGAGGCGGTGCGGGTGTTGCGCCTGCTCAGCCAGCCCGAGCCCGATCTGGTGGAAGGCGAGGATTACGACCTCCACGGGCGCATCGACGGTGCTTTGTTGAGGAACCTTATCGACGAATTTGATCAGATCGACTTTGTGCTCTGCGGCCCCGGCGGCTTTACTCAAGGCCTTTACGACAGCCTGCGTGAACTGGACGTGCGTGACGACCAGATCCACGCCGAAACCTTCGGCCCTTCGACCCTCAAGCGTCAGGCCGATCCGGATGCCGTCGTGATCGAACAATTGCCGGCTGCCACCACTTCGGTGCCGGTGGTCTTCGAACGTTCGGCCAAGGAAGCGCGGTGGCAGCCCGAGGGCGGAAGTCTGCTGGAGCTGGCGGAAAGCCGTGGATTGCGCCCCGAGTTCAGCTGTCGCGGAGGTTCATGCGGCACCTGCAAGACGCGGCTGATCAGCGGCGCAGTGAATTATCCACAGCCCCCGGCCGAAGTGCCGGAGGAAGGACAAGTGCTGATCTGCTGTGCGGTGCCGGCGCAAAGTGCCCAGCCGCTGGTGCTGGATCTGTAGGGGATCAGGCGTAGGACAGCGCCTTTTCCTCCAGCAGTTCCTGATACAGCTTCGTCCACTTGCGGCCCATTTCATCGGCTGTGAATAACTGCCGGTAACGGGCTTCAGCCTTGATGCCCATTTCGGCGGCACGGGCCGGGTTTTCCCACAGGGTGCGCATCGCTTCGCGAAACGCCTGTGGATGACTGGGCGGCACCACCAGCCCGGTTTCGTTGTGGATATTGATGTAGCTGGTGCCGGTGCCGATCTCGCTGGAGATCATCGGCTTGCCGTACATCGCACCTTCCAGCAGGGAAATGCCGAACGCTTCCGAACGCAGGTGCGACGGGAAGACGATGGCGTAGCTCAGTTGCAGCAGGGCGACCTTGTCTTCATCGCTCACCCGCCCGAGGAAATGGATGTTGCGCAGCCCCAGCGCCGCTGCCTGAGCGTGCAGTTCCTGCTCCAGCGGGCCGGCGCCGACGATCACCACCGGGTAGTCCACGTCTTTCAAGGCATCAAGCAGGATGTGCAGGCCCTTGTAGTAGCGCATCACCCCGACGAACAGGAAAAACTTATCCCCAAGCTGCTGGCGCCAGCGGTTCATGCGCTCGGCGTCGGGCTGTGGATAACCGGCCTTGTTCAGACCGTAGGGAATGACGCGGGTCTTGTCCTGGAACTGCTGCAACACATCGCTGGTGTGCAGGTAGTTCGGCGAGGCCGCGACAATCCGGTCGGCGCTGGCGAGGAAGCGGTTCATCAGCGGACGGTAGAGCTTGAGCAGGTTCTTCTGGCGAATGATGTCCGAGTGGTAGGTCACCACACTCGGTTTGTTCATGCCGCTGGCGAAATGCACCAGGTCCATGAACGGCCACGGGAAGTGGTAGTTGATCACGTCGGCTTCCGCGGCCAGTTCGCGAAACTGTTTGAACACGCTCCAGGAAAAACCGGTAGAGGCGAACTGGATGTCGAGCCTGGCGCGATGCACTTCGTGCTGGCCCAGTTGCAGCACCGCCGGCTCGGGATTGGCGCTGAGGGTCAGCACCTGGCCTTCGATACCGTGTTGGGTGCCGCTTTCGCAGAGCTGGAAGATCACTTGCTCGATGCCACCGACCGAGTCAGGCAGGTACGTCTTGAAAAAATGAAGAACTCGCATTCAACCTCCCAAAGCCTGGCGGTAGGCGCCGGCCGTGGCCTGCGCGCAACGCTTCCAGGAAAAAAGCCGTGCCTGCTGCAATCCGGCTTCCCGGCATGCCTGCCAATGCGCTTGATCGTCGATCAGGCGGCTCAGCGCATCTCGCAGGCCGTCTGCGTCGTCAGCTTCAATATAGTTACCGGCGGGACCCGCCACTTCTGGCATTGCCGAAGAGCGGGTGACCACCACAGGCGTGCCACTGGCCATAGCTTCCAGCACCGGCAGGCCAAAACCTTCATACAACGAGGGGAAAACCAGCGCCCGGGCGCCGGCCAGCAATTGTGCGACCTGCTCATCCGGCAAGTAGCCGAGCAGGCACACATGACCGCTGGCCAGGGCCTGACGCAATTCCTCACTGAACTGTTCGCGCTGCCAGCCGGCCATGCCGACGATCAGCAGCGGGAAGCGCTGGCGCACGGCTTCCGGCAATAGAGCGTGGGCGCGCAGGGCCAGGCTCAGGTTCTTGCGCGGCTCCAGCGTGCCGACGCACAGGAAATATTCCCGTGCCTCCACGGCGTGGGTCTTGAGCACCGCGTCGATGGCTTGCGGCTCGCGCGGATGAAAGCGCTCGGCGACACCCAGGGGCGCCACCACGAAACGCTCGGCGGGCAGCCCGAAACATCGTTGGGCTTCGTCGGCGATGGCTTGCGAGTCGGTCAGAATAACCCGCGCCTGCTGGAGGCCGTCGGCCAGTCGCCGCTCGATTTCCCTGAGCCGAGCCTGCGGTTGGGTGTCCGGGAAATGCAGGTGCGTAAGGTCGTGCAGGGTGATCACGGTCGGGCCGTCGAAGGCCAGCGGCCACAGGCTCGGTTCGTGGTACAGGTCGATGTCGGTTGTACGACCCTGATCGAAGCGTTTCTGCTCCAGCCAGCGGCGTGCCTGGTAGGCACCGGGGATCTTGCGCAGCATCGGGGTCAGGCGCGAGTAGCCGGGCATTGCCGCCTCCGGCAGCTGCGAACTCCAGCCCCAGCCGTGGAACAGCGCCACGTCGATATCGGTCTCGGCGTGCAAGGCGTTCACCAGTTCGGCAACGTAATGGCCGATCCCGGTGCGCGGCGCCTGGAGAATCCGCGCGTTAAGGGCTATGCGCATGGGACCTCGCTTGCGCCGCAGGCGCCTGAAGCACATGGCGTGCGGTGCGTTCGGCCAGTTGCTGACTGGCTTCGCGCCAGCCGATCCATTGCCAGTCGGTCACATCGCGGGCCGCGGGGAATTGGCCGCTGCGCTCGAATGCCATGACCAGCTCGGTGAGCTGTTGCGGGTCGTGCAAATCGAAATAGGCCATGAACTCGCCGCCGATCTCGCGGAACACCGCAATGTCGCTGCCCATGGCCGGCAATCCGCGCTGCATGGCCTCCACCAGCGGCAGACCGAAGCCTTCGACGAACGACGGGAACACCAAGGCGCTGGAATGGGCATAGGCGTGTTCCAGGCTGGTGTCGCTCAGGTCGTTGAACATGAACAGGCGCCGGTTCAGTTCGGCATGGTTGCGCACCCGGGCGAGCAGGGCGTCGCACTTCCAGCCGATGCGTCCGGCGATGCATAGACGCGCATTCGAGCCGGCTGCCCAGGCGCGTTCGAAGGCATCCAGAAGATAGTCGTGGTTCTTGCGCGGTTCGATGGTGCTGACCATCAGGAACACTGGCTCTGGCGTTGCGAACAAGCGTTCCAGACGCGGTTCGACGGCAGCTTCGACGCTTTGCAGATCGAGTTCCGACCCGAGGTGGAAGTAGTCGAACCAGCGTTTCTCGGCCTGTGCCGAACCGAGGCGGCGCTGCACTTCCTCGCGAACCTGATCGCGCACCGTGGCGGAAATCGCCAGGTAGCCGTCGGCGGTGCGGGTAATCCAGTCGAACCATTCACTGAAAACCTGCACCAGCCGCGTGTCGTAAAACTGTGGGTGGGTCAGGGGAATCAGGTCGTAGATCACTGCGACGATGCCCACGCCTTCGCGTTTGAGCCGTTCGGCATGCAGGAAAAAGTCCGAGTGCCAGGACGAATCCAGCAACACCAGTTGATCGCCCGGCCGGTGTTGCAAAGGCTCGCAGCGCTGGGGCAACTGATAGCGGTTGACCTGCTCGACCAGCCGCAGAGGGATGCCGAACAGGCCGAAAGACGTCAGGCGATAGCCGACGTACAGCGCCCGTCGCGGCAGTTTGCTCCGGCAACGGCTGTCGAGGCGCTGATGCCATTGCCAGAAGCGATGGGCCAGCCGTTCCAGGCGCTCGCCGAACGTGACGATGGCGTTGAACAGCGGCGAGTCCAGTGGCGCCAGGCGCGTCACGCGGTACAGCTTGCCCTTGAGCAGCACCACCGGCACACACTCGACCCCTTCAGCGCTCGGCGGCAATTGCTTGATGACGTTGCGCACCACCCGCTGAATGCCCGAATTGACTTTCGGGTGCCGGAACACGTGGGTGCATTCGACCAGCAGGCGAGTCATGGTGCGCGCTCGGTCAATGCAGCGGCGGGGTGGCGGGTGATCGAGGCCTTGGCGTCGAGCCATGAGCAACCGACGAAGTCTTCATGCCGGTTGTTGATCACATGGAATACCAGGCCATAGTCACGCCACTCGAAGTTGCGATCCAGATGGGAGTCCAGGCGCGACAGACTCAGGGATACCGAGTAGTTGCCCTTGCCCAGGCCCATCACGAAGGCAAAGCGATAGGTCACGCGCTCACCGGCATGCAGGTCCGTCAGCGCCTTGTCCAGGCGATGGGTATTGATGCCATACATCATCTGGCCCAGGCGGTCCTTGAGAATGAAGCCGAGTACCAGCCGTTCGATGTCGCGGCGTACCTCGACCTGCACTTCCAGCACCACTGGCTGGCCGACCTCGGCAGCATCGATGGAGCGATTCTGTTCATCGAGCAGGCGCACCTCGAGAATGGCGGCTTCACCGGTACCGGACACGGTCCGCATTTCGCCACCAGCGAGCTTTTCCTGACGCACGACCTGACCCTCACGCTCGGCCATCAGGGCGTTGTAATAATCGAGCACGGCTTCCGGTTTGTCGTACATGGCCATGTGGCCATCCTTGAGCAGGATGGCCGAATCGCAGATCGACTGGATCGCGAAGCGGTCGTGGGACACGATCAGCAATGTCGTGCCCGCCTTGCGGAAGCTGCGGATGCGCTCGAAGCTCTTGTGCTGGAAGTAGGCGTCACCGACCGACAGCGCCTCGTCGACGATCAGGATGTCCGGTCGCCGCGCGGTGGCGACACTGAAGGCCAGGCGCATTTGCATGCCGCTGGAGTAGGTGCGGACCGGTTGGTCGATCGCCTCGCCGATTTCTGCAAAATGTTCGATGTCGGGCATCAACGCTTCGATTTCGTCGACTTGCAGCCCCAGCAGCTGCCCGGCCATGACGGCATTCTGGCGGCCGGTGAAGTCCGGGTGAAAACCCATGCCCAGCTCCAGCAATGCGGCGACGCGGCCTTCAGTCTCGATCTTGCCGCAGGTGGGGTGAGTGGTCCCCGTGATCATCTTGAGCAAGGTGCTTTTACCCGCACCGTTGGCACCGACGATGCCCACCGACTCGCCGGCTGCAATCTCGAAGGCCACATCCTGCAGCACCCAGTGCTGGTGGTGGCGCAGGGGGGAGAACGGGATCAGCCATTCGGCCAGGCGGCTCCAGCGGGTCGGGTACTGCTTGTAGGCCTTGCCCAGGCCGGTTACACGAATATGCCCCATCAGAGTTCATCCACCATTTCACCGACACGCCGGCGAAACAGCCGCAGGCCGATCAGGCACATCAGCAGCGCGGCGATGAACGTCGGCAGCAGCGAACTCCATACAGGCCAGTGTCCATACAGGAACAGGTTCTGATAGCTGCCGATGAGGTTGGTCATCGGGTTGAGTTGAAGCAGGCGCTGGACCCACTCCGGCAGGATGCTCATCGGGTATACGATCGGGGTCAGCCAGAACCAGAACTGCAGGCAGATGGCAAAGAGCTGTCCGACGTCGCGAAAGAACACATTCAACACGCCGAGAATCATGCCAAGCCCGGCACAGAACATCATTTGCAGCGCAATCAGGGGAATCAGCGCCAGCAGCGCCATGCCCGGCCAGCGCCCGGTGATCAGCAGAAACCCGAGGAACAGGCCGATGATGATTGCAAAGTTGATCGCCGCGTTGCAGAGCACAATCACCGGCAGACAGATTCTGGGGAAGCTGATTTTCTTCAGCAGATTGGCGTTGTCCAGAAACATGGTCTGGCTGCGCAGGGTGATTTCAGAAAACAGCCCCCAGGCCAGCAGACCGGCGCAGAGGTAGACACTGTAGGCCATGCTGTCATCCACGCCCGGCAAGCGGGTGCGCATGATGTGGGAAAAGATCACGGTGTAAACGATGATCATCGACAGCGGGTTGAACACGGGCCACAGAGCGCCGAGCAGCGAGTTGCGGTAGCGCGATTGAAACTCTCGCTGCACGCTGCCGAGAATGAAACCCCGGTAGTCATGCAGCGAGCGATACAGGGAAAGCAGCATTCACACCGTCCTGCCGTACTGGTCTTCGAAGCGGACGATATCGTCCTCTCCAAGGTATTCGCCGCTTTGCACTTCGATGATCACCAGATCGATCACACCGGGGTTTTCCAGACGATGCTTGTGGCCGGCGGCGATGAACGTCGATTCGTTCTTCGCCACCAGGGTCGTGCCGCTGCCGTTGTTGGTGACCTTGGCCATGCCTTCGACCACCACCCAGTGTTCATTGCGGTGATGGTGCATCTGCAAGGACAGCTTGCCGCCAGGTTTGACCACGATGCGCTTGATCTTGAAGCGCGGGCCTTCCTCGAGCACGGTGTAGGTGCCCCAAGGACGGCTGACCGTGCGGTGCAGGCGATAGGCTTCGTGGGATTTGTCCTTGAGCTGCTTGGCCACGCGCCGCACGTCCTGGGCGCGATCTGCGTGGGCCACCAGCACGGCGTCGGCGGTATCGATGACGATCAGGTCTTCCACGCCCACAGCAGCCACCAGCCGGCCTTCGCTCTGGACGAAATTATTGCGGCTGTCGATGAAGATTGCCTCACCGCTGGCGCGGTTGTTGTCGGCGTCGGCCGGCACCAGCGCGGCGACCGCACCCCACGAACCGATATCACTCCAGTCGAAACCGGCAGGTACGACCGCGACCTTTTCCGAGCGCTCCATCAGTGCGTAATCAATGGAAATGTCGGTGATTTCGGCGAACAACGCTGGAGAGAGTTCCTGTTGCAGGTAACCGGTGGTTTCCAGCGGCTCGCTCGCCGCCATGCAGGCGCGGGTCTGTTCGAGCAGCTCGGGGGCGTGCAGTTGCAGTTCGGCGATCAGGGTCGCAATGGAGAAACAGAACATCCCCGAATTCCACAGGAAGTTGCCGCTTTCCAGATAATGAGTGGCGGTTTGCAGGTCGGGTTTTTCCACGAAACGCTGCACTTTGGCCGCACCTCGGGCATCCAGCGGCGCGCCGGTCTCGATGTAGCCGAAGCCGGTTTCCGGGGCGGTCGGCACCACGCCGAAAGTCACCAGATAACCGTCCTTCGCCAGGTTGACCGCGTGTTCGACTGCACGCTTGAGTGCGTCTTCGTCGATGATCAAATGGTCGGCGGGCATCACCACCATGATGGCTGCATCACCGTGCAGGGCTTGCAGCGACAGGGCCGCTGCCGCGATGGCCGGGGCGGTGTTGCGCCCGGTGGGCTCGAGCAGGAAGTGCCCGCGATGCCGGGACAGGCGCGCGGCCTGATAGTGATCCTTGCTCTGGAAGTAGTACTCGCGGTTGGTCACCGTGACGATGTCGCCCCAGCCGTCCAGCAGACCGGCGGCGCGCCGATAGGTCTTGCCCAGCAGCGACTGGCCGTCGGGCAGGGTCATGAACGGTTTCGGATGGCCCTCGCGGGACACCGGCCACAAACGGGTACCGGCACCGCCGGACAGAATCACGGGGATCAGCATGGCCTACTCCTTGGCGACGCGTTTCATGTCCGCATCCATCATCATGCGGATCAGGGTGTCCAGGTCGGTCTTCGGTTTCCAGCCCAGCACCCGCTGAGCCTTGGCCGGATTGCCGAGCAGCACTTCGACTTCGGCCGGGCGGAAGAATGCCGGGTCGATCTTCACGTAGTCGCGGTAGTTGAGACCCACGTGATCGAAGGCGATGCGGCACATCTCGCGCACGGTGGTGGTCACTCCGGTGGCGACCACGAAGTCGTCAGGCTTGTCCTGTTGCAGCATCAGCCACATGGCCTCGACGTAATCGCCGGCAAAGCCCCAGTCGCGCTTGGCGTCGATGTTGCCCAGGGCCAGCTCCTGCTGCTTGCCCTGCTTGATCCGGGCGGCGGCGTCGGTGACCTTGCGGGTCACGAATTCGATGCCGCGCAGTGGCGATTCATGGTTGAACAGGATGCCGCTGCTGGCGTGCAGGTTGAAACTTTCGCGGTAGTTGACGGTGATCCAGTGGCCATAGAGTTTGGCCACGCCGTAAGGGCTGCGCGGGTAGAACGGGGTGTTCTCGTCCTGTTGCTCGGCCTGGATCAGACCGAACATTTCGCTGGTCGATGCCTGATAGAAGCGCGTGTGCGGGCTGAACTGGCGGATGGCTTCGAGCAGGTGAGTCACGCCCAGGCCATCGACGATGCCGGTGGTCACCGGTTGATCCCAGGACGCGGCGACGAAGCTTTGTGCGGCGAGGTTATAGACCTCGTCCGGCGCCGACTTGATGACCGCGCGCTGCACCGAGCAGGCGTCGGCCATGTCGCCGTCCAGGTACACGATGTCGCCTTCAACGCCCATTTCCCGCAAGCGCCAGCGCGAGTCGCTGCTGCGTCGCGCCACCAGGCCGTGAACCTTGTAGCCCTTGTCGAGCAACAATCTGGCCAGATAGGCGCCATCCTGACCGGTGATCCCTGTGATCAATGCACTTTTTGTCATTCTTGTCGTACTCGCTTCTCCCAGTCGGACAGGATCGCCCGCAGGGATTGTTGTATAGAGATTTGCGGCGTCCATCCTGTGGTCCGGGCGAGCCGTTGATGGCTGCCGCAAACGCGACGCTGATCGGCGCGGCGCATGCGCGCCGGGTCCTGAACCAGTTGCAGCTCGACCTCGGCCAGGTCGCCCATCTGCTCGATGAGGCTGCGAATGCTTTGCTCATGGCCTGAGCAAATGTTGTACACCTGTCCCGGCGTGCCTTTTTCCAGCAGCGCGAAATAGGCCGAAACTACGTCGTCGACGTCGAGGAAGTCACGGGTGACATCGATGTCGCCGACTTCCAGCTGCGGCGCCTGCAGCCCCTGCTTGATGCGGTTGATCTGCCGTGCGGCGCTGGCGATGACGAAGCTGTCCTTCTGCCCGATACCGATGTGGTTGAACGGGCGCGCCACCAGCACAGGCCAGCCTTCACTCAGGCCCCATTGCAGGCTGAGGTACTCGGCGGACAGTTTGCTAACGGCATAGGGGTTGCGCGGGCAGGGCGGTTGTTGTTCGGTGATCGGCAGTGCGGATTCTTCGACCTGACCGTACACGTCGCCGGAACTGACGTACAGGAACGGGCCCTTGAATCCTCTGGCCTTGAGCGCCTGCAACAGATTCAGGGTGCCGAGCAGATTGATGTCGAAGGTGCGGGCCGGGTCGCGAAACGCTTCAGGCACGAAGGTCTGACCGGCCAGGTGAATCACGGCGTCAGGCAATTGCGGCCAGAGGTCGGCGAGGCTTTGCGGATCCGTCAGGTCATAAGGTGAAGCGGCAGGCAGCAGTTCCCACGCCGAGTCATCGAGCATCAGGCGCGACTGGATATGTTGTCCCACGAATCCACTGAGACCCGTGATGAACAGACTTCTTTTCAAACAGCGACCCCTTGGTCTTTAACTCTCACCTTTTCCCTCAGGCTTGATTGGGGAATGTCTGTCAGACCGTGTTTAAACGCGGCAGGAAGACGGGTGAAGTCGTTGTTGTATTTGTTTGGCTGCCAATCTGTGCCAATTGCGCAGCAATTTCAACCGGCCAAACCGTGACCGGTCAGTTCTCGTCAGCGTAGCCCGGTTTTTCTCGCCGGGCGGTTCACGAATCCCGAACGGATGTGTTTAGAATGCCCCTCGTCGCAGTTTGCCGAGCGTTGCCAGAGTGGTAGCGCGGCACGGTGAAACTGACCACTAAAACAAGAACGACGACGTGCTTCGGGACACAGGACGATTGTCGGCCATGCCGACCCGTTCGAAGCCTGGCCGTCATAGCGTGAGGCTGCCGGGATGGCGGTCGCACCGTGGGATGCCATGAATTTCATTCTCTACTCGGATGTCAACGACCGCTCCATCAGCCAGAGTCTCGGGCGTCCCGAATACAGCTATTACTTCGTGCTCAAGGCCTATCGTCCGGTGCTCGAAAGCCTGGGCCGGGTGCATGTGGTGTCCACTCGCGACGAAGTCGATCCACTGTATCGACAACTGCTTGCCTCCGGCGAAAGCAGTGTGTTCCTGTCCTTCACCCCGCCGCAAAATACCCCGACCGATCTGGAATGCCCGACGATCTGCGTGATTGCCTGGGAATTCGACTCCATCCCCGATGAGTCGTGGGACGGTGATCAGCGTCAGGACTGGACACAGATGCTCGCACGGCAAGGCCGGGTCATCACGCTGTCGAGCCACACCGCCCGAGCGATTCGCCGGGCCATGGGCGAAGACTTTCCGGTACTGGTATTGCCGACCCCGCTGTGGGAAAACTTCGCGGCCATTCGAGAGCAACATGTCAGCGCGCCGATCAACTCCGGAACGACCCTGGCGATCAAGGGCTGCATTTTCGACAGCCGTACGCTGGGGCTCTGTGCCGATGACCTGCTGCCCAAACCACTGACCGCCGAACAACTGGCCGAGATCGAGGCACGGCGCCCGCCACCCCTGACACTCAAGCGTCGACTGGTCATTGCCCGCCATTACCTGCGTCTGTGGGCGCTGAACCCGAGCGATCAACCCAAGCCCATGGCCCGCGTGAAATACCTGCACCACGGCTACTGGGAAGGCTTTCGCGATCTGTTTTCGGACAAGGCCCATGCCTGGCTCGAACGACGCCTGCCGAACATTGCCGGCCCCCATGAAGTGGCAGTGGACGAACCCCCGCCGCTGAACCTGCCGGACACTTCGGCAGTGGTGGAAACCACCGTCGATGGCGTGGTCTACGTCACCGTGTTCAACCCCAGGGATGGCCGCAAGAACTGGCATCACTTGATCACGGCGTTCTGCTGGGCCTTTCGCGAAACACCTGACGCGACGCTTGTGTTGAAGATCACCCAGAACGATCTGGCGTCCTACTACAGCGAACTGATGACCTTGCTGGCGCAACTGACGCCGTTCGCCTGCCGGGTACTTGTGATGCATGGCTATCTGGATGATCCGCAATATGCGCGGCTTTACCAGGCCGCCAGTTTTTACGTCAACGCGTCACGCTGCGAAGGCTTGTGCCTGCCGCTGATGGAGTTCATGTCCAGCGGCAAACCGGTGATTGCTCCGGATCACACGGCGATGGAGGACTACATCGACGATGCAGTGGCCTTCGTCGTCGAGTCCAGCGAAGAACTGACGATCTGGCCCCAGGACACCCGCATCCTCTACCGCACCCTGCGTCACCGGCCGGACTGGGGCTCGCTCAAACGTGCCTACGAGAACAGTTACCGGATGGCCAAGACACAGCCGCAGGACTATCGCCGAATGTCGGTCGCCGCCGTCGAACGCATGCACGACTACTGCGCCTTCGCCCCGGTACAGCAGCGTCTGGCGGACTTCTTCGGCCTGGTTCCGGCGGCTGCCGATGCCGCCCTCGTGACGGACAACGCCTCATGCTGATCATCATTCATTCGGAAACCAACCAGCACACCATCGCGCAGAACCTCGGCCGTTCCGAGTACAGCTATTACTTCGTGCTCAAAGAATACCGCCCGGTGCTCGAGCGTCTCGGACGCGTAGTGGAAGTGGCGGATCCGGCCCACGAAGTCGATGCGCTGTACCTGGAATGTCTGGCCCGAGGCGAACCGTGCGTGTTTCTGTCGTTCTCGCCGCCGCACCGCACGCCGATCCATCTGGTGTGCCCGACATTGCCGGTGTTCGCCTGGGAATTCAGCACCATCCCCAACGAGCCTTTCGACGGCGAGCCACGCAATGACTGGCGCACGGTGTTGCGCGCCTGCGGGGCGGCGATCACTCACTCCAGCTACACGGTCAACGCGGTGCGCGAGGCCATGGGCGCCGACTACCCGATTGTCGCGGTGCCGGCGCCGGTGTGGGACCGCTTTGCCGCCCGGGGCGCCCAGCTGCAAGGCCAGCCCTCGACGGGGCCGGTACGTCTGAAGATCAAGGGGCTGGTGGCCGACAGTCGCCAGCTCGATCTCGACGCCTTCGGCCCGAAGCCTCTGCGCCGAGGCAAGGGCATCGACTTCCAGGCGCCGGTGCGCGAGCAGGAGCTGCTGCTGGACGGCGTGGTGTACACCTCGGTGTTCAACCCCGGCGACGGACGCAAGAACTGGGAAGACATGCTCAGTGCGTTCTGCGTGACGTTCCGTGAGGTCGAAGACGCCACCCTGGTGCTCAAGCTCACCCACCACGATGCCGAAGAAGCCCTCAGCGACATCCTTCATCACCTATACAAAAACCAATCTTACCGCTGCCGCATCGTGCTGATCTATGGCTACCTCGCGGACGCGGACTACGAGCGACTGGTGCAGGCCACTCGTTATGTGGTGAACACGTCCTACGGCGAAGGCCAGTGCCTGCCGCTGATGGAATTCATGTCCTGCGGCAAGCCGGCGGTGGCGCCGCGCACCACGGCGATGATCGATTATCTGAGCGAAGACAATGCGTTCCTGGTCGAGTCCACGGACGAACTCACCGCATGGCCTCACGATCCGCGCAAGGCGTTCCGAACATTGCGCTACATGACCAACTGGGCGTCGGTCTGCGTCGCCTATCGCAACAGCTATGAGGTCGCGAAACACGATCCGCAGCGATATGCGCAAATGGCCGCCGGGGCGGTCAGCAGCCTGCAGGGATTCTGCAGCCAGGCGGTGGCCGAGCAGCGTTTGCAGGTCTTTCTCGCGCAGTTGTTCGAGCACCGGGCCGCTACAGATACAACGGTGTCCCGGGCATGAGCGGCAAACGAATCCTGGACATCGAAGTACTGCGAGCGATCGCAGTGCTGGGTGTGCTGATTCATCATATGCAGGGCAGCCTGTTCACCGATCCGGTGCCATTGCTGGAAAAAATCCACGCCTGGGCCCAGCCGTGGTGGGGCGTTGACCTGTTTTTTGCCATCTCCGGGTTTGTCATCGCCCGCAGCCTGATCCCGGCGCTGCAAGGTTGTTCGACCCGTCAGGAATACTGGGAGCAGACGCGCAACTTCTGGCTGCGCCGGGCCTTCCGTCTGTTGCCGTCGGCCTGGTTATGGCTGGCGCTCATGCTGCTCGCGTGCGTATTTATCAATCGCTCCGGGGCTTTCGGCACGCTGCCCGCCAACCTGCAAGCGACGCTGGCGGGCGTGTTGCAATACGCCAACTTCCGCTTTGCCGACAGCTTTTTTCATTACGAGTACGGCAGCAGTTTCGTGTACTGGAGCCTGTCGCTGGAGGAGCAGTTCTATCTGCTGTTCCCGCTGCTGATTCTGGTGTGCCGCAAGCGTCTGGTCTGGGCGTTGCTGGCGCTGGTCGCGGTGCAACTGTTCACCCTGCGCACGCCGATACTGATGGTGATCCGTACCGATGCGCTGGCCCTCGGCGTGTTGCTGGCAATGTGGAGCGCGCAGCCGTCCTGGCGGCGATGGGAGCCGACCTTCCTGCGTCGTCCGTGGGCCGGTGTGACTGCGCTGATCGTGCTGGCGCTGCTGTTGAGCTACATGGCCACCGACCGTTTCACCTTCGTCTCTTACCGGATCGGCTCGATTGCCGTCCTTGGCGCACTGCTGGTATGGATCGCTTCGTACAACCGCGATTACCTGCTGCCGGCCGGTAGAGTGCAGCGGCTGATGGCATGGATCGGCAGCCGCTCCTACGGCATGTATCTGATCCACATCCCGGCCTATCAACTGGTGCGGGAACTGATCTTCCGATTGCAGAGTGCCGGTCTGCCGAGCCCGGCGGGGCATCCGGTCGTGACGCTGCTGATTGCCGGTAGCCTGATCGTGCTGCTCAGCGAGCTGAATTATCGTTTCATCGAAATGCCGATGCGCAATCGCGGCGCCGCCCTGGTGCGACGCCTCGGTACATCGCGCAACGCCGTCCCATCCTCTGGAGCCACCTCATGCTGAGCCTTTTGAAGAAACTCACGGCGCCGACGTCCGTCCCGGTAGCCTCGCAGCCTGCTGCCGACAAAGTCGATCCGTATATACTCGGCCTGCACGATGCAATGCTCAGTGGCTGGTTCAACCAGGAGACCGGCGAGCTGTTCAAAGGCTTTCCGGTGACCGCCGATGACACCTTGCTCGACGTCGGATGTGGCGACGGTGGCAACGTCCATTTCTGTGGCATGCGCGGGGCGAAAATCATCATCGCCGACATCGATGGCGCCAAGGTCGAAGCCACCCGCCAGCGCTTGAGCGATACACCGGCCCGCGGCGTCGAGTGCCACGTTACCGACTGCAACCCGCTGCCGATCGCCGATGGCACCGCCACACGCGTGGTGTCCACTGAAGTCATCGAACACGTCGATGACCCGGCACAGTTCCTTGCCGAACTGGTACGTGTCGGCCAGTCGGGTGCGCTGTATTTGCTGAGCGTCCCTCACCCGAGCTCCGAAGATTTGCAGAAAGACATCGCCGCACCGGAGTATTTCCAGAAGCCCAACCACATTCGCATCATCAGTGAAGAGCAGTTCAAGGCGATGGTCAGCGAGGCCGGGCTGGAGATCATCAGCCACAGCCAGTACGGGTTTTACTGGTCGATGTGGATGATGCTGTTCTGGGAAGCCAAGGTCGAATTCAGCAACCCGGATCATCCGCTGCTCAACCATTGGGCCGAGACCTGGCAAGCGGTGCTCGACTCGCCGCGCGGCGCGCAGATCAAGCAGGCACTGGATGCGGTGGTGGCGAAAAGTCAGGTGATCATCGCCCGCAAGCCCTGAGTGCTTTTGTGTAACCTTGCAGCCTGATGTTTCAGGGATCTGCAAGGTATGCGCTTTTTTATCGGGTGGTCAGCCGTGGTGGCGGTGTTGCTGCTGTGTGCCTGTGAACGCCAGGATGCCGCGCCGCTCGATCAGCAACTCTACGTCTGGCAACGGCAATGGACGCCGGCCCATGAACTCGCCCTGAAGGGCAGTCATGGCGACTTCTCGACGCTTCGGGTGCTAGCGCTGCAAGCCTTCCCGAATGCCGGATGGAGTCGGGCGCGAGTCGATTTCGCGCTGCTGAAGCAGGATGCCCGACCGCTGATTGCGGTGATTCGCCTCGACGGCCAGCTCCAGGCGCTCGACCAGCAAGCCGTCACGGCGCAGATCCTGCAGGTGCTCGCCGACTGGCAAGGGCAGGGACTGACCCCGAGCGGCGTCGAGATCGACCATGACGCCGGCAATGCCCGATTGCCGGACTACACCAGGTTCCTCGTTCATTTGCGCGGCGCATTGCCGGCCAACCTGCCCTTGAGCATCACCGCATTGCCCGCCTGGCTCGACAGCCCGCAATTGCCGGCGCTGCTGGCGGCTGTCGACAGCAGTGTGTTGCAGGTGCACGCCGTCAGCGATCCCCGTCGAGGTCTGTTCGACCCCGAGCAGGCCCGGCGCTGGGCCAACGCCTGGGGGAGGGTGACCGACAGACCGTTCTACCTGGCGCTGCCAGCCTATGGCGTGGCGCTGTTGCCGGACGCCAGTGGCGCTCCGGTGGTGGAGAGTGAAGTCACACTGGAACGCAGCGGCGAGCGACGCGAGTTGCTCGCCGATCCGCAGCAACTGAGCCGGCTGGCCATTGAATTACGCGAGGATCGCCCGGCGCATCTGGCCGGTCTGATCTGGTTTCGCCTGCCGCTGGCCAACGACCGCAGGGCCTGGAGTCTGAGCACGCTGCGGGCAGTCGCCCGAGGCGATGCGTTGAGCAGCCAGCTCGGCCTGACGTTCACCGAACACAACGGCCTGCAAGACATCGCCCTGCGTAACGTCGGCAACCTGGACAGCGCGTGGCCCGCGCGCATCACGGTCAACGCCCGGGGTTGCGAAGGCGCTGACGCGCTCGCCGGTTATGCATTGCAACAGACTGCGGATCTGCTTACCTTCACCCGCTTGCGCGACGGCCGATTGCCGGCGGGCGGGCAGCGTGCGATCGGTTGGGCACGTTGCGCAAATATTGATCAAGGAGGTTCGCATGTTGACCCGTAACTGGCCCCGCCATCTGCTTTGCCTGAGCCTCAGCCTGCCGCTGGGATCGGCGCTGGCCTGCGGCCCGGATTTCCCGATGCGTCTGCTCGACGATCGCGGGCAATCCCTGGCGGAACTGCCGGAGGGTAACTTCAGGTTCGAGATCAGTCGCCTCGGCAAAGCCATTCCCGGGTTGAAGAACGTCACGGCGGTGACGTACAACCCGGACGACATCTATGGTGAACCGAAGGAGCCCGCTGAGTTGCGCGAGAAGGCCGAGCAGCAGGGCCTGAGCGCGGAGCAGCAGGCGCTGGTCAAGCAACTGCGCAGCCTCACCGATGCGCGTCAGGTCGAGGAGCAGGGCGCGAGCCTGCCGGCGGAGCTGCGTCTGTATGTGGCGGGTGCCGTGGCGTTCGGCGCTGGCGATCATCAACTGGCCGTCGAATATTTCCGCCAGTTGCTGGCGCTGCCGGCCGATCAACGCGCGCTGCGCAGCACCTGGGCCGCTTACTCGCTGGGCCGGGCGTTCTTCGCCATGAGCAGCGAAGCGGGTGATGCGCTTGAGGCGCTGGAAAACGCCATCGAAGCCTTCCGCCAGACGCGGCAACTGAGCATCGACGGTTTCAGCGATCCGCTGGAGCTGGGCGTGGCCAGCCTCGGAGAAGAGGCGCGAGCGCTGCGCACGGCGGGCAGCTGGGACAAGGCCATTGAGCTCTATGCCACGCAAAACCTGCATGGCTCGAACGTCGGCTACACCTCGCTGAAGTTGTTGATGAACGATCTGGCCGAAGAACCCGAGGATCGACTGGAAAAGTTGCTGCGTGGCAAAGCCGTACAGCAATTGGTCACCGCCTCGCTGATCAGCCGGATCGGCTGGTCGTTCGGCGATGAGCCGCCGAACGAGAAAAAACTGATCAAGGCCCTGCAGGAAAGCACCCGTGGCAGCCTCGATAACGCGGATCGCCTGGCGGCCATGAATTATCAACAGGGCGATTACGCCAGCGCCAAGGCGTTCCTCGAACACGCCGGCGACAGCGGCCTGGCGTGGTGGCTGCGGGCGAAACTGGCGGTGCGCGATGGCGATAAAAACGCCGCTGTAGCGGCTTATGCCAAAGCCGCGCAAGCCTTCCCGCAGGACGAGTCCTGGGGTGAACGGCGTACCGCCGACTGGAATCTGGAATCCCTTCAGCCCAAGTGCCGGGTCGAAGGTGAAAGCGCGATTCTGGCGCTGCAACGTGGCGAGTATCTGCAGGCGTTCGATCAGTTGTATCGCAGCCAGAGCATTTACTGGTTCGACGCAGCGACCGTGGCCGAGCGGGTTCTGACGCTTGATGAGCTCAAACAGTATGTCGATGCCAAGGTTCCGGCACCGCCCGCGCTGAGCCAGAAGGATCGCGACAATTACGTGCCGCTGCCGGTGGCCGCGAGCCTGCGCAATCTGCTGGGTCGACGCATGTTGCGTGAGGGTCACTACGAAGAGGCGGTCGGTTATTTCGACAATCCCGATTTGCAGCACAAGGCCCGGCTCTACGGCCAGCAACGGATAAAAGCCGATTCGGCGTGGTGGCCGACCAAGCGTGCCAGTGCGCTGTTCAATGCCGCGTGGACGGCCCGCGAATGGGGCATGGACATCCTGGGCTACGAAATGGCCCCGGATTACGCAACCTTCGGCGGCAACTACAGCCTGGAAAGCACCGAGCTGAAAGTCGGGCCGCTGGTGAGCGAAGCCGAGGTGCAACGGCAGAAGGCCAGTGAAGCGCAGCCGGATGAGCGCTATCACTACCGGTTCGTTGCCACGGCGTTGGCCAGTCGTGCGGCGGATAACCTGCCGCACACCAGTCAGGCGTTCGCTGCCGTGCTGTGCTCGGCAGCCGGTTGGAACAGCAGCCTGGAAGAGCAAAGTGCGTTGTACAAGCGCTATGTCGATGAAGGGCCTTACGTTCCATGGGCCGTGGATTTCGGTCATCAGTGCCCGTATCCCGACTTCGAAAATGCCGATAAGCGCTATGTCACTCAGGTGACCGATTCGGTGCGTTCGACTCTGCGGCCCTACAAGTGGCCGGTGATCGGTGCGATTGTCGCGTTCACGGCCGTTGCGTTGTTGCTGGTTACCCGCCGTCAGCGCAAGGCCCGCAAAACTTAAGCCTGCTGCACGAAGGTCAGGCGCACGGCAAAGCCGATCAACAGGCTGCCGAATAACCACTGCTGCACCCGTTGGGCCGTCGGGCTGTGTTTCAGCCAGCGGCCCAGCGCGGTGCCGAGCAAGGCATAGGCGCTGTCGAACAGCAATCCTGCGGCCACCAGCATTGCACCAAGCACCGCAAACTGCGTCAGCACCGGTGCACCATCCGCCACGATGAACTGCGGCAGCAGCACCGAGCAGAACAACAAGGCTTTCGGGTTGAGCAGGTTGGTCAGCAGGCCACGGCGGATCGCTGCGCGCCACTGGCCATGGCTCGCCGTTACGGTGCCGGCGTTCAGATCCGGCAGCAGCGTGGTGCGCAGGCATTGAATGCCGATCCACAGCAAGTACGCCGCCCCGGCCATCCGCACCGCATCGAACGTCCACGGCGCAGCCTTGAACAGCGCCGCCAGTCCCAGCGCCGCGAGCGCTACATGACAACCTCGGGCAACCGCCAGACCCACTGCCGTGGCCAGCGCTGCACCGCGACCCTGGCGGGCACCGGTCTGCAGCAACAGGATCATGTCCGGGCCGGGCAGCAGATAGACCACCGCCAAAGCCAGGAAAAACAGCCAGAGACTCGCCATGTCGCCCCCCTTTCGTTGTCGATTCGGTGCAACCAGTCTATGACCGAGGGGCAGGGCAGGTGCTTGCGTAGTTCGCTTCTATAACCTCGTGGATTGGCATAACCTGCTTTCTTTTTGCGGTTACACCATCAGGATCTGCCAACCATGAAACTCGACGCTTTCGATCGCAAGATTCTCGCCGCGCTGCAACGGGACGGGCGCCTGAGCAACGTGCAACTGGCGGACGAAATCGGTTTGTCCGCATCGCCTTGTCTGCGTCGGGTGCGGATGCTCGAAGAGGCGGGGGTGATTCGCGGTTATCAGGCGAACCTGGACCGCGATGAGGTAGGGCTGGGGCTGACGGTGTTCGTCGGGGTCAAGGTGGAACGGCACAACGATGAACAGGCCGAGGCGTTTCATCGCGCAGTGACGGCATTGCCGGAGGTGATTTCGGCGTTTCTGGTGTCCGGGGAATCGGACTTTCTGCTGCAAGTGGTGGTGCCGGATCTGCGCGCCTACGACCGTTTTTTAACCGGTTGTCTGCTGAAGTTGCCGGGCGTGAGCGATATTCGCAGCAATTTTGCCATTCATACGGTGAAGACCCCGGGAGCGCTGCCGCTGGGGCATCTGCCGTCCTGATACTTCCCGCATTGCACGGGAAGTATCTTCAACGTGCTTACATCTGCGTCGCCATACCCTCGACATTCATGGCCGCCTGACGCAGCGCCTCGGAACGGGTCGGGTGAGGGTGGCAGGTCAGGGCGATGTCCTCGGCCGACGCGCTGAATTCCATGGCCACGCAATATTCGCCGATCATTTCACTGACGCTCGGGCCGACCAGGTGCACGCCGAGGACTTCGTCGGTGTGCGCGTCGGCGAGGACTTTGGCAAAGCCTTCGGTTTCGTGATTGATCTTCGCCCGGCTGTTGGCGGTGAACGGGAATTTGCCGACCTTGTAGGCCCGGCCTTCGGCCTTGAGCTGCTCCTCGGTCTTGCCGACGCTGGCCAGCTCCGGTTTGGTGTAGATCACGTTCGGGATCAGGTCGTAGTTGACCTCACCCGCCTTGCCGACGATCTGCTCGATGCAGGCCATGGCTTCGTCTTCGGCCTTGTGGGCAAGCATCGGTCCTGACGTGACATCGCCGATCACCCAGACGCCAGAAGCCTCGGTGCGATGGTGTTTGTTGGCAAGCATGCCGCGCTTGTCGGTGCTGAGGCCGACGTTTTCCAGCCCCAGGCCCTGGGTGTAGGGGCGACGACCGATGGCGACCAGCACGTAATCGGCTTCCAGCAGTTCGGCGCTGCCGCCGGCTGCCGGTTCGATGCTCAGTTGCACGCCGCTGGCCGAGGACGTAGCGCTGGTGACTTTCGAACTCAATTTGAAGCTGATGCCCTGTTTGCTCAGCGAGCGCTGCAGGGTCTTGCCGGCTTCGCCGTCCACGCCCGGGCAGATGCGGTCGAGGTATTCCACCACCGTCACCTGCGCGCCGAGCCGGCGCCAGACCGAGCCGAGTTCGAGGCCGATCACGCCGGCACCGATCACCACCAGATGCTTGGGCACTTCGCTCAAGGACAACGCGCCGGTTGAGTCGAGAATGCGCTGGTTGTCGATCGCCACGCCGGGCAGGGGAGTGGGCTCGGAACCGGTGGCGATGATGATGTCGGTGGCGGTCAGTTCGATCCGGCTGCCCTGATCGCCGGTCACGCTGACTTTTCCGGGACCGTCGATGTGGCCCCAGCCCTTGATCCAGTCGACCTTGTTCTTGCGGAACAGAAATTCGATGCCTTTGGTCAGGCCGGCGACGCTTTCGTCCTTCTGCTTCATCATTTGCGCGAGGTTGAGCGTCGGTTTGACCTCGATGCCGAGGTTGGCGAATTCCGCGCCCATTGCCGCATCGTACAGTTCGGACGCGTGCAACAACGCCTTGGACGGCATGCAACCGACGTTGAGGCAGGTGCCGCCCAGTGTGGCGCGGCCTTCCACGCACGCGGCCTTGAGGCCCAATTGGCCGGCGCGGATCGCTGCGTTATAACCGCCGGGCCCACCGCCCAGAATCACTACGTCATAGTTGCTCATGCGCTTACTCCTGGCTGAAGAATGCGGATCGCTAAAAATTACGTACGTAATATGTGCGTTTCCGGACATTTCGGTCAAGGCTTCAGGAACGCGACAGGTTGAGCGACTTTGAATGGCGCAAATGAGTACAAATATTTCACTGCTTTCGTTATATCGTAACGAGTTAAGCAGTGAGCCAAGGGTTTTGGGGGGTTATGCAAGTCGATCTGGACGTTGATGGCACGCAAGTGACCGGTTTGCCGCGCTTTCAGCAGGCGGCAGCCCAGGGTCGCCGATTGCGCCGGTTGGCCATGGGGCTCGGCGGGTTGGCCGTGGTCGGAGTGGTGCTGGCGTTTTTTGTTGGCCTATTCGCCTCGCAATCGCTGTGGCCGGCGCTGTTGGTCAATCTGAGCGCGGCGTTGCTGGTGTTGGTCGCCGGGTTGCAATCGGCGTGGTGGGTGACCGATTGGCGAGCGCGGGTGATCAACCCGGTGGTGCCGGTTACCGCCGCGGAGGAAACGCCCGGGCCGGACGGCTGGTACGAGCGACTGCTGGATCGGCTGAGCCGCCGCAGCCTGCATGTGCTGGGACAGATCGGTGCAGCGACATTATGGCTGGGCGGTCTGGCGCTGCTGGCGTTGCTGGGCATCGAGCAGGTATGGAGTCTCACGCTGCAACCGACTGCCGTGGGATTGTCTGCTTCTGTCTGCGCGGCGATTGCGCTGCTGCTGGCGTTCGGTCTGCTGGTGCTGGAGCGGCAACTGGCTCAGGAAAACCCGGCGCAATGGCCCGAGGCCGGTGCGCTGGCGCAGTTGAGTCGCGTGACGATCATCAGCCTGGTGCTGGGCGCATTGTGCTTGTTGTTCGCCAGCGAGAATTCGGTCTGGCCTGTGCGACTGGCGGTGCTGATCGGCATCCTGCCGGGGCTGGTCGCGGCGGAGTTGCTGCTGCGTGCGGTGCTGTCGTTGTTCAGTCCACGTCGCGAACAGCTCGAACCGGTGCTGCTGGCCCGCAGTTTCGTCGCCGATCTGCTGCGTTGGCCACCACAACCGCTGCTCGCGTTGCAGCACGAATTGCACAATCGCTTCGGTATCGACCTGCGGCAGATCTGGGCCTTCAGCTACATGCGTCGCGCGTTCCTGCCGGTACTGGTGCTGGTGGCGGCAGTCGGCTGGTTGCTCACCGGCATTCATGAAATCCCGCTGCAAAGCCGTGGCATCTACGAGCGTTTTGGCAAACCGGTGCAGGTGTTCGGCCCGGGTTTGCATGCCGGTCTGCCGTGGCCGTTGGGCCGGGTGTTGAGCGTGGAGAACGGCGTAGTGCACGAACTGGCGACCAGCGTCGGCGAGAACCCGGTGCCGGTTCAGCCGGATCCGGCAGAAGGTCCGGCCCCGATTACCGCCAACCGTTTGTGGGATGCCAGCCACGTCAACGACAAATCCCAGGTCATTGCCAGCAGCCGTGGCGAGCAACAGAGCTTCCAGATCGTCAACATGGACGTGCGTTTCGTCTACCGCATCGGCCTCAGCGATCAAGCGGCATTGGCTGCGACCTACAACAGCGCGGATGTGCCGACGCTGATCCGCAGCACTGCGAGCCGGATTCTCGTCCACGATTTTGCGTCGCGCACCCTCGACGGTTTGCTGGGGCAGGACAGGGTAGGGCTGGCTGACGAGATCGGCCGAGCCGTGCAAAGCGATCTGCAGAAACTCGATAGCGGTGTAGAGATTCTCGCCACTGTGGTCGAGGCGATTCACCCGCCGGCCGGTGCCGCCAATGCTTATCACAGCGTGCAAGCGGCGCAGATTGGCGCCCAGGCGTTGATCTCTCGCGAGCGTGGGGCGGCGGCCGAAGCGAGCAATCAGGCACAGCTGCAGGCCAGCCTCGCTCGCGACCAAGCCACCGCCAATGCCCACGAAACCAGCTCGACCGCCCGCGCGGCGGACCTGAAATTCAGCGCCGAGCAAAAAGCCTACGCCAGCGCCGGACAAGCCTTCGTGCTGGAGCAATACCTCAGCCAGCTCAGTCAGGGACTGGGCAAAGCCAAATTGTTGGTGCTCGACCATCGTCTGGGCGGCAGCAGCAATGCGCCGACCATCGACCTGCGTACGTTTACGCTGCCGGCTGACCCTTCGCCGGCGCGCACCACCGCTCAACCAGGAGCCACCCATTGAGCCAGTCGCATACTCACGATCACCATGACCACAGCGGTCACGACCATGCTCATGGCGGCCACCACCATCACGGGCATCATCACCACCATCATCACGGCGCGCCGGAAGAGGCGGGGCCTTTCCCGTGGCGACGCATGGGCTGGGCCGTGTTGCTGGTGGCGTTTGCCATCGCAGCGGCCAGTCTGGTGCAGGTGCGTTCCGGTGAAGCCACGGTCATCACCCGCTTCGGCAACCCGTCCCGGGTGTTGCTGGATCCAGGTCTGAGCTGGCGCTGGCCGGCGCCTTTCGAAGCGGCGATCCCGGTGGATCTGCGTCTGCGCACCACCTCGAGCGGTTTGCAGGACGTCGGCACCCGCGACGGTTTGCGGATCATTGTGCAAGCGTATGTCGCGTGGCAGGTGCAGGGTGATGCGGACAACGTCCAGCGTTTCATGCGTGCGGTGCAGAATCAGCCGGACGAAGCGGCGCGGCAGATTCGCACCTTTGTCGGCTCGGCACTGGAGACCACCGCCAGCAGTTTCGATCTGGCCAATCTGGTGAACACCGATGCCAGTCAGGTGCACATCGCCGATTTCGAAGCGCAGTTGCGTCAGCAGATCGATCAGCAATTGCTCGCGACTTACGGCGTGCGCGTGGTGCAAGTGGGCATCGAGCGGCTGACCTTGCCGTCGGTGACACTCACCGCAACGGTTGACCGGATGCGCGCCGAGCGTGAAACCATCGCCACCGAACGCACTGCCATCGGCAAGCGCGAAGCGGCGCAGATTCGTTCCGGCGCCGAGCGTGATGCGCGAATTGTGCAGGCTGACGCGACGGTGAAAGCGGCTGAAATCGAAGCGCAATCGCGAGTCGAAGCCGCGCAGATTTATGGCCGCGCTTATGCCGGATCGCCACAGCTGTATAACCTGCTGCGCTCACTGGACACCCTCGGCACTATCGTGACGCCGGACACCAAGTTGATCCTGCGCACCGACGCCGCGCCATTCCGCGTACTGGTAGACGGTCCGCCGAATCTGGACAGCAAGAGCGGAACTCAGCCATGAGTGAAGTTCCACGTGGAACAAATTCGTTGAACAGTCCGTGGATTCAGGCGGGGCGTCTGGCATTTTTTGCCCTGTACGCGGTGACGGTGTTGGCCGCGTTGGCCTGGGCGTTTTCCAATGTGCGGCAGATCGATCCGCAGAATCGCGCGGTGGTCATGCATTTCGGCGCACTGGATCGCATTCAGAATGCCGGGTTGTTATTGGCTTGGCCGCAGCCGTTCGAACAGGTCGTGTTGCTGCCGGCGGCAGATCGGGTCATCGAGCGCCGAGTGGAAAACCTGCTGCGCAGTCCTGCTGCAATACAGGCAGATCGCGTCGCGACATTCGCCACGCCAATCAGCGATGCACTGGCCGGTTCCGGCTATTTGCTCACCGGTGATGCCGGGGTGGTGCAGCTGGATGTGCGGGTGTTCTACAAGGTCACCGATCCCTACGATTTCGTACTGCAAGGCGACCATGTGCTGCCGGCACTGGATCGACTGGTGACTCGCAGCGCGGTGGCCCTGACAGCGGCTCGTGATCTGGACACCATTCTGGTAGCGCGACCGGAACTGATCGGAGCTGACAATCAAGCGGCTGAACGACGCGAGCGATTGCGCGGTGATCTAGTGCAAGGCATCAACCAACGTTTGGCTGAATTGAAGGCAAGCGGACAGGGCATCGGTATCGAAGTGGCCCGGGTCGATGTGCAATCGAGTCTGCCCGAGCCGGCCGTCGGTGCATTCAATGCCGTGCTGACCGCCAGCCAACAGGCCGACAAAGCCGTCGCCAATGCCCGTACCGACGCTGAAAAAATCACCCAGACCGCCAACGAACTGGCCGACCGCACCTTGCAGGTGGCCCACGCCCAGGCCGGTGAGCGTCTGGCGAAAGCCTCCGCCGATACCGCCACTGTTCTGAGTCTGGCTCAGGCCCGACAGCATGGCACCGACCCGCAAATGCTGCTGCGCCTCTACCGCGAACGGATACCGAAAATTCTCGGCCAGGCCGGGTCGGTCACCACGGTCGATCCGAAAGACGATTCCCGCCTGATCATTCAGGGAGCCAGTAAATGACTGCCACTACCGCCGCACCGAGCCTGTTGTCTTCGGCCGAGCAACGTCGCGCTGCGCGCCAGTTGACCCTGGCGATGCTCGCCCTCGGCCTGCTCGGGCTCGGATTGATCTGGCGCTGGTTGATGCCGGAGCAAACCGGTGTCAGTCAGTTGCTGCTCGGTTTTGCTTCTTTATTGGTCGCGGTACCGGTGATGCGTTCGGCTTGGTTCAGCCTGCGTTATCCGAGCCTGCATGGCATCACCGACCAGTTGATCGCATTGGCGATGCTCGGTGCCTGGGCCACTGGCGATCTGCTGACCGCTGCACTGTTGCCGATCATCATGATCTTCGGCCATGTGCTGGAGGAGCGCAGCGTGATTGGCTCGCAGGAGGCGATTCACGCGTTGGGCCAGCTCACTCGCAGCCATGCTCGGAAAATCCAGGCGGACGGCACGGTCATCGAAGTCGATAACGGCACGCTCAAGGCTGGCGACACCGTTGAAGTGCGGGCCGGCGATCGGGTGCCGGCGGACGGTCGTGTACTGTCCGGGCAGGCCAGCCTCGACACAGCGTCGATCACCGGTGAGTCGGTGCCGGTTGAGGCGGGCGTCGGAATGACCGTGTTTGGCGGGGCGATCAACCTCGATGGGCTGTTGCGTATCGAAGTCACTCGTACCGGCGATGAATCGACGCTGGGTAAGGTCATCGCGCTGATGCAGAACGCCGAGCGCTCCAAACCACCGATCACTCGGCTGCTGGAGCGTTATGCGGGCAGCTACATGGTGCTGGTGTTGCTGCTGGCGGCGGTGACCTGGTTTGTCACCAACGATGCGCAGGCGATGTTGGCGGTGCTGGTTGCGGCTTGTCCTTGTGCGCTGGTGTTGTCCGCACCGGCCACGGCGATTGCCGGTGTGGCGGTTGCGGCGCGGCACGGGATTCTGATCCGCAGTTCGGCGTTCCTCGAAGAATTGGCCGACCTGACTTCGCTGGTGGTGGACAAGACCGGGACTCTGACTTACGGCACATTGCGTTTGCAGTCGATCAACAGCGCGCAGGCGGATCACGATTCGGTGATGACGCTGGCCGCCAGTCTTGGTGCTGCCAGCAGCCACCCGGTCAGTCGTGCACTGGCCGGACTGGTTCACGCGGACAACGTGCTGGTGCTGACCGACATTCACGAACGCCAGGGTCTGGGCGTGGTCGCCAGAACCGAGCAGGGCGAAGCAGCGCTGGGTCGTCCGGAGCTGTTTGCGCAGTTGGGCATTCCGACCACTTCAATTCCCGATCACGACGGCCCGATTGCCGGCCTGGCGTTGAACGGTGAATTCCTCGCCTGGCTGTTGCTGGCCGACAGCGTCAAACCGGAAGCGAAATTCGCCTTGAGCGAACTGCGCGAGTTGGGCCTCGGTCGGCAATTGTTGCTGACCGGCGACCGTCAAAGCGTGGCGCAAACCCTGGCCCGTGATGTCGGCCTGCACGAAGTCGAAGCCCAGGCGTTGCCCGAAGACAAACTCAATCGCGTGTTGAAGGAAATCGACAACGGTTTCCGGCCGATGGTGGTCGGCGACGGCATCAACGATTCGCTGGCACTCAAGGCCGGTGTGGTGGGTGTTGCGATGGGGGCGGGCGGTGCGGACATTGCGCTGGCGTCCGCCGACATCGTGCTGATCGGCAGCGACCTGCGCCGGCTCGGCACCTGTGTGCGCCTCAGCCGTCAGTGTCGGCGCACGCTGCAAGTGAACGTGATCATCGGTCTGGGCTGGACGCTGGCCATTGTAGTGTTCGCCGCATTCGGCTGGCTGGGCGCGGCCGGGGCAATGATTGCTGCGTTGCTGCACAACCTCAGTACGTTGCTGGTGTTGGGCAATGCCGGTCGCTTGTTGCGATTCCAGGAGCCGCTGCTGAAGCTGAACGAGCAGAACTGATCATTTTTCGAACTGTGCGTCGGACTTGAAGTCTTCAGAGAAGGCGCACTGAAGCACGGAGATCGGTGCCATTACGGCCGATATGGCTGATAGGTGGCGACTATCGAATCGATAGCCTGCTAATTTTCAAGGATGGTCTACCCTCAGATCAGACGTCTGAAACCAGGGGGATATTCCATGCTCGCGCAACTTCCACCGGCCTTACAGAATCTGCAGCTTCCGCTTCGCCTGCGACTCTGGGACGGTCATGAATTCAATCTGGGCCCGACGCCCAGCGTCACCATCGTGGTCAAGGACCCGTTGATGGTGTCCCAGTTGACCCATCCAAGTCTCGACGCGCTGGGGGCGGCGTTCGTCGAGGGCAAACTCGAACTCGAGGGCTCGATCAGCGAGGTCATCCGGGTTTGCGACGAATTGAGCACGGCGCTGCTCGATGAAGATGAAGACAGTCAGCCGGTGCGAACCGTGCACGACAAGGAAACCGACGCCAAAGCCATTTCCTACCACTACGACCTGTCCAACGCGTTCTACCAGCTCTGGCTGGACAGCGACATGGCGTACTCCTGCGCCTATTTCGAAACCGGCAGCGAAACCCTGGAGCAGGCGCAACAGGCCAAGTTCCGGCATCTGTGTCGCAAGCTGCGTCTGCAGCCGGGCGACTACTTGCTGGATGTCGGCTGCGGCTGGGGCGGTCTGGCGCGTTACGCCGCCCGTGAGTTCGGTGCCAAGGTGTTTGGTATCACTTTGAGCAAGGAGCAATTGGCGCTGGCTCGGGAGCGGGTCAAGGCTGAAGGCCTGGAAGACCAGGTCGAACTGCAACTGCTCGATTACCGCGATCTGCCGCAGGACGGCCGGTTCGACAAAGTGGTGAGTGTCGGGATGTTCGAGCACGTGGGCCACGCCAATCTGGCCGAGTACTGCAAGACCCTGTTCGGCGCGGTGAAAGAGGGCGGTCTGGTGATGAACCACGGCATCACCGCCAAGCACACCGATGGCCGTCCGGTGGGACGCGGTGCCGGCGACTTCATCGAGAAATACGTGTTCCCCAACGGCGAACTGCCGCACCTGGCGATGATCTCGGCCGAGATCAGCGAGGCCGGTCTGGAGATCGTCGATGTCGAGAGCCTGCGTCTGCATTACGCGCGCACGCTGGATCACTGGAGCGAACGACTGGAAGACAACCTTGAAGCCGCCGGCAAACTGGTGCCGGATCAGGCCCTGCGTATCTGGCGTCTGTACCTGGCCGGTTGCGCCTACGCGTTTGCCCGGGGCTGGATCAACCTGCATCAGATTCTTGCGGTGAAGGCCCACGCCGATGGCAGCCATGAACTGCCGTGGACCCGTGACGACATCTACAACCCTTGAGCTAGAGAATCGGTGAAATCAGCCGGGCGATCCGCATGCCGAGTTGTTGCAGGCGGTGGATCTCCCGGCCTTCTTCCTTGGCGATTTCGTAGGCCTGGGCGAAGTCGTCGTTGAGCATCTGTTCCACGTGGCCGGCGAATTCGCTGTCGACCGTCAGCAACATCACTTCGAAATTCAACCGGAACGAACGGTTGTCCAGATTGGCGCTGCCGATGGCGCTGATTTCGCTGTCGACCAACACCACTTTCTGATGCAGGAAACCCGGTTCGTAGCGGAACACCCGCACCCCGGCGCGCACCGCTTCGAACGCGTAAAGGCTCGACGCGGCGTAAACGATACGGTGATCGGGGCGCGACGGCAGTAGCAGTCGGACATCGACACCGCGCAGGACCGCGAGACGCAATGCGGCGAATACCGCCTCGTCGGGAATGAAGTAGGGGCTGGTGATCCATACGCGTTCGGTGGCGGCATGGATGGCTTCGACGAAGAACAGCGAGCAGGTCTCGTAGGCATCCGCCGGGCCGCTGGCCAGCAGTTGGCAGAGCACGCCGTCTTCCGGGTAAACCTCCGGCAGGATCAGCGGGGGTAGCGTACGGGCAGCCCAGAACCAGTCTTCGGCAAATGACTCCTGCATGCAGGCGACCACTGGCCCGCGCACCTGTACGTGGGTGTCGCGCCATGGCGCCAAGGGTGGTTTTTCGCCCATGTATTCGTCGCCGACATTGTGCCCGCCAACAAAGCCGATCAACCCGTCGACCACGACGATCTTGCGGTGGTTGCGGAAATTCACCTGGAAGCGATTGAGCCAGCCGCTGCGGGTGGCGAACGCCTTGACCTCGACACCGCCATCGCGAAGTGCCTGTACGTAGCTGTGGGGCAGGGCGTGGCTGCCGATGCGGTCGTACAGCAGATGAATCGCGACACCTTCGGCGGCTTTCTTCAGCAGCAGTTCGCGCAGGCGCTGGCCGAGGCGATCGTCGTGAATGATGAAAAACTGGATCAGCACGGCTTCCCGTGCCTGGCTGATTGCGTGGAAAATCGCTTCGAAGGTAGCGGTGCCGTTGATCAGCAATTGCACTTCATTGTTGGCCAGGCATGGCATGCGGCCCAGCTTCGGCATCGCCCGCAGCGAGTCGTAGGCATTCGAGGCGCGGGCGGTCAGGGCTTCTTCTACCCAGGGCCGCCAGTTCAGTTCGGAAACGGCCTGACGCATCTGTTCGTTGGCCTGACGTCGGGCCTTGATATAACCGTCGAAGGTGCTGCGACCGAACACCAGATAGGGGATGAGGGTGAGATAGGGAATGAAGATCAGCGACAGCGCCCAGGCGATCGCGCCTTGCGCCGTGCGGACGGTCAGCACCGCATGGATGGCGGCAATTGTGCCCAGGCTATGTATCAGCGCGATCAGATAACCGAAGATGTGCGGTCCAAAATAATCCATGGGGCAACCTTGCTCCTGAAGATTCAATGCTTAACAGACCATGTTCCTCTGCGGTTGTCGCTATTTTCTTTTTAGCCATGAAAGCAGGCCATGAACCGAAACAAGCGGCCGGCGTCTAACGGCCACTACTGATCAGGAGTTTTGCAATGAACGTTCGTCTGCTGGGTTTGGCGCTGGGTCTGGGGTTGGCCTTGCCGTTGGTGGCTCAGGCGCAAATGCTGCAGCCGGGGTTGTGGGAAATGACATCGAGCAATGTGAAAGTCGATGATCAGGCCATGGACGTGCAATCGATCCTCGGCCAGATTCAGGGCCAGATCACCCCGCAACAGCGGGCGGAGCTGGAGAAGCAGGGGATCAACATTGGCGGCAAAGGGATCCGTGCCTGCCTGACACCCCAGCAAGTGGCGACCAACGATATTCCGCTGGCGGACCCGCAGTCGGGCTGCAAACAGCAGATCACCGAGCGCAACGGCAATCAGTGGAAATTCCGTTTCAGCTGCCCGCGAGCCTCGGGCACCGGTGTGGCTACGTTCGTCAGCGATCGTGAATTCACCACCATCGCCAACGGCACGTTCAATGCCATCGGGATCAACCAGAAGGGGAGTCTGGAAACCCGCGCCGTATGGCTGGGTCAGGATTGCGGCACCGTCAAACCAAGAGCCTGAAAATAGAAACCGCCCCACAACATTGTGGGGCGTTTTTTTCTAGCGCATGAAGCGCAACGGCAATCCCTGACACCCGTCATGCAGCCGATTGCCATGCCACGCGACCTGTCCCGACACCAGCGTCGTACTCACCCGATGGCGGAAGCTGCGGCGAGCAAACGGCGTCCATCCGCACTGCGACAGGACCGGTTGTCGTGATACCGCGACACCTTCGGGCTCCGGTTGAATCAATACCAGATCCGCCCAATAACCTTCCCTCAGATAACCGCGATCCGGAATGGCAAACAGATCCGCCACCCGGTGGCTGGTCTTCGCCACCAGCGTGGTGATCGGCAGCACGCCATCCGCTACCAGTTCCAACAACGCCGGCAACGCATGTTGCACCAGCGGCAGCCCGGACGGCGCCTGGGCATACGACAGCTGTTTCTCCGCCCAGGTATGCGGGGCGTGGTCGCTGCCGATCACATCCAGACGATTGCTCAACAAGGCCAGACGCAGGGCATCGCGATCAGCCTGGTTTTTGATCGCCGGGTTGCATTTGATCTGGTTGCCGAAGTCTGGGTAATCGCGGTCATCGAACAGCAGGTGATGCAGGCAGACTTCCGCGGTGATGCGTTTGTGCGCCAGCGGTTTGTCTTCGAACAGTTCCAGCTCTCGAGCCGTGGTCAGGTGCAGCACGTGCAGGCGAGTGCCGTGGCGTTTGGCGAGATCCACCGCCAGTGAAGAGGAGCGATAGCAAGCCTCAGCATTGCGGATCAGCGCATGGGCGTCGGTAGGAAGATGTTCGCCGAACTGCTCGCGCAACCTGGCGGTGTTGGCTTCGATGCTCGGTGTGTGTTCGCAGTGAGCCAGCAGGATCGTCGGCACCTCGGCGAACAAGCGCTCCAGTGTCCGGGGATCATCCACCAGCATGTTGCCGGTCGACGCGCCCATGAACACTTTGACCCCGGCCACCTCACTCGGGTTGAGTGCCGCGACGGTGTCCAGGTTGTCGTGACTGACGCCGAAGTGAAAGCCGTAGTTGGCCACCGAATTGATCGCCGCCCGACGCTTCTTGTCGGCCAACGCGTCGAGGGTGAGGGTGGCCGGGTTGGTGTTGGGCATATCCATGAAACTGGTGATGCCACCGGCCACGGCTGCGCGGGATTCGGTGTAGATGCTGCCTTTGGTTGGCGAGCCCGGCTCACGAAAATGCACTTGGTCGTCGATCATTCCTGGCAGCAGCCATTGGCCGTTGGCGTCGATTTCCAGCGTTGCGTTTTCACCTTCAATGCTGCGGCCGATCTTGACGATGCGGCCGTGGCTGACCAGCAGATCGGCGTAGAACTCATGCCCGTCATCAACCAGGCGCGCATTGCGAATCAGCACACTGTTCATGGTTCAGAACTCGTTCTGCAGGGCTTTGTAGCCGCGCACCAGATCGACGTTGGTGCGCGCCACGTCTTCGGAAAACTCCGAGGCGCTGACGCTCACCGGCGGGAATTGCGACAGATCGGTGTTCGGCCCGATTCGGGTGGTGGAGGGCACGTAGAACGCATCCGGCAGATCCCGGCCATCGACCACCGAGTTGTGCCGCACCACGCAACCGTTGCCGACCACGCAGTTGAACAGCACGCTGTTGAAGCCGATGAATACCCGGTCACCAACCTTGCACGGGCCATGCACGATCGAGCGGTGGGCGATGGAGCTGAACTCGCCGATGGTCACCGCTGCGCCGGACTTGGAGTGGATCACCACGCCGTCCTGGATGTTCGAATTGGCGCCGATGGTGATCGGTTCCATCTCGCCCGAGGCGTCCACTTCATCGGCGCGAATGACCGCGTAGGGGCCGACGAACACGTTTTCGCCGATCACCACTTTGCCGCAGATGATCGCGGTTTTGTCGACGTAGGCAGACTCGGCAATTTGCGGCAGGTCGCCGGAAGGATTTTTGCGGATCATGGTTGGCTCAGGGCGTCATAAAGAGTGTTGAGGTTGTATTCGAACAGGCCAGTGAATGTGCTGGCCGGACCCGACGCGGCGAGGGCGTCGGAATACAGCGTGCCGCCGATGTGCGCGCCGCTTTCGTCAGCAATCTGTTTGAGCAGGCGTGCGTCCTTGATGTTTTCCATGAACACCGCTTTGACCTTGGCCTGACGGATCTGGGTGATCAGCGCGGCGACTTCGGCGGCGGAAGGTTCGCGTTCGGTGGACAGACCTTGCGGCGCCATGAAGTCGATTCCATAGGCTTGGCCGAGATAACCGAAGGCGTCGTGGCTGGTGACGATCTTGCGATTGCCCGGCGGCAGGGAACCGAGCTTGGCCTTGGCTTCGGCGAGGAGGGCGTAGATCTGTTTCAGGTAGGCCTTGCTGTTGCGTTCGTAGTCGGCTTTGTTCGCCGGGTCGGCGGCGATCAGTGCCTTGGTGATGTTGGCGACATACAGTTCGGTGTTGGCCAGGTTGTGCCAGGCGTGAGGGTCGGGAACGGTCTCGCCGTCTTCATCCAGAGAGCGGGGGATCACGCCGTGGCTGGCGCTGATGACGGTGGCTTTGGTACCGGTGCTGGTCACCAGTCGGTCCAGCCATGGCTCGAAACCCAGTCCGTTTTTCACGATCAGTTTTGCTTTCAGAAGTGCCTTGGCATCGTCGGGCGTCGGTTCGTAGGTGTGGGCGTCAGCGTCTGGCCCGACCATGTTGGTGATCTGGATATGCTCGCCGCCGACCTGATGCACCATGTCTGCAAGGATGCTGAAACTGGTGACCACCGGCAGTTTCTCCGCCGCCGACAATGACATCGACAGCATCAGGCTGAACAACACAAGTAGAGCGCGCATCGGGAAACACCTCATTGGGATGTGAGCAAGGGCGGGCGGCGCAGCAGGCCGTGAACCGGCCCGAGCACCACGGACAACAGGTAACCGATGCCTGCGACCAGCACGATGGCCGGACCGCTGGGCAGCGAGTAGTAGAACGACAGCAACAGTCCGAGCCACACCGACAGGCAACCGATCACGGCGGCGATGGCGATCAGGATCGGCAGGCGCCGGCTCCAGAAGCGGGAAGCAGCGGCGGGCAACATCATCAGACCGACCACCATCAGTGCGCCGATGGCCTGGAATCCGATGACCAGATTCAGCACCACCAGCGTCAGGAACACACCGTGGGCGATTGGGCCGAGTCGGCTGACTGTTCGCAGGAACAGTGGATCGAGGGTGTCGAGCAGGAGCGGGCGGTAGATCAGTGCCATGGCCATCAGGCTTAGCAGCGACACGCCCAACATTCCGTTCAGGGTGGGACCGTCGACCGCCAATGCCGAACCGAACAGCAAGTGGAGCAGGTCGAGACGTTTGCCGGCGATGCCCAGAATCAACACACCACTGGCCAGAGAGATCGGGTAGATCGCGGCGACGCTGGCGTCCTCGCGCAGGCCGGTTCGGCGGGTGATCCACGCCGCGAGTCCGGCCATGCTCAGGCCGGCGCCGAGGCCGCCGAGGGTCAGCGCGGGAAGACTCAGTCCAGCAAACCAGAAGCCGAGCGCCGCTCCGGGAAGGATGCCGTGGGCGACGGCGTCGCCGATCAGGCTCATGCGTCGCAGGATCAGGAACACGCCCAATGGAGCGGTGCTGCATGCCAGCAGCAGGCCCCCCAAGAGCGCCCGGCGCATGAACACGAACTCAAGGAACGGTTGCCAGAAGTGTGCGGTGGTGTGCATCAGGCCACCTGCACGTTGGGGGTTTGCTGGATCAGTTCGACACTGGGGCCGAACACGCAGCCGCTGTTTTTGATCAGCAGCGTTTGTGGGATGTGTTGGCGGACCGCGGCGAGGTCGTGGCAAACCATCACCAGCGTCCGTCCTTGCGCATGCCAGGTGTGCAGGTGTTGCCAGAGCAACGCCTGACCCAGTTCATCGAGAGCGGCATGGGGTTCGTCGAGCAGCAGCAAAGGTGTGTCCGCCAGACTCAGTCGAGCGAGCAGGGCGCGTTGCAGTTCACCGCCGGAGAGGGCCATCAACGGGCGCTGTTCCAGGCCGCTCAAGTGCCAGTCTTCAAGAGCCTGAGTCAGCCGTTGTGTGCGCAGTTGGGTTGATAGTCTGCGCCCCCAGAAACCGGCAGCGACCAGTTCCTGGAGGCTGATCGGGAATTGGCGGTCCAGGTGCTGTTGCTGGGGGAGAAATGACAAGCCGCGTTGGCGAGGGACGCCTAATGCGACAGCGCCGGCCAAAGGCCTCTGTAGTCCGGCGATGACTTTCAGCAGGCTGCTTTTACCGCTGCCGTTGACGCCGATGATGGCGGTCAGGCTACCGCGTTCCAATTGAAGGCTCAGCGGTGGCGTGAGCGGTTGGCCGGGGGCGCCCCAACTCAAAGACTGCAGGCGGATCATGCGGTCTCCCGGCGCCAGTGACTTTCAGCGACTGCATCGTGGGCGTGGAGGCTTTCGGCATGGATCACGCGCAGGTGGAACTCGCGGATGCCAGGTGAACGACGCAATGCCAGGTTCAGACGGCGAGCGGCGTCTTCGCAGAACATCAGGTTCTGGCCATTGGCGAGGGCGAAGGCTTGTTCATCGGCGCGTTTCACGGCGGTTTGTACGGCGGTGCCGAGGGCGGCTTCGGCGTCGTTGATGGTCGAGGTCAGCGGTAAACCATCGACAAATTCATCCAGGTGCAGATGCAGTTGTGCGGTGCTGCGCTGGCTGTGGGGCGTTGCGATGATCCCTTGAGTCGAGCCCAGCCAGGCAAGAACCTCGGCATGTTGCAACGGCTTGTTGGCGAAATCGTCGACGAATTGTTGCTGGATCAATTGCCTCGCCAGAGCGGCAGAGCACGGGCAGGTCGAGGAATAAGCCACTTCGATTTTGAGTTCCACGTGGAACACTGTGTTTTTCAGAGTGGCTGAAATGGTCACTGGATAGGTTTTCCATCCAGCCAACGGGCTGACCAATGCGGGTCTTCTGAGCAGCAAATCGGTATGGATATTTAGATAGGCGCTGTTGGCCAGGCCTTCGTGGCTGTCGAGAAAACGCTGCAAAACCTGCTGCAAAAGTGCGGGAGTGAGGTTTTGCTGTTCCAGCATTTCCAGCGCCAGGTACAGCCGTGACATGTGAATGCCACGGGCTTCGCCGTCATCCAGACTGACACCCGCATCGGCTTTTGCAGCCAGGCGTTGGCCCTCGATAAAGACAGGAAGAGCGATGCCACGCATTCCCACCCAATCAAGCGGCAAGGCTTGGCGGGCGGCTTGCGCGGCGATATCCGGCAGCGTCAGCGCATTCATGTTCAGTACCATCGTGTTGATTGAATTTGATGTTACATTATAACAATTCAAATCACGATGCCTTTTTCATGAACGGGCTTTCATATGCACAGACGCCATTTGCTTAACCTGATGTTGGCCAGCGCTGCGTTGGCTTTTCCTTTCAGTGTCAGCGCCACACAAATCCGCAATGCACGCCTCTGGCGGTCGGATGACAAGCTTCGGCTGGTCTTCGATTTGAGCGGGCCAGTGAGCTACAAGACGTTCACACTGAGTGCACCGGACCGTCTGATCATTGATCTGAGTGGTGCCAGCTTGAGTGGCGATTTCAGTCAGTTGGCGCTTGGCGAAACTGTTATTCGCAGCATCCGTTCCGGACATTTTGGGAAAGGTGATACCCGAATCGTTCTGGATTTGAATCGCCCGGTTCAGCTCAATACCTTCCTGCTGGCGCCTCAGGATGGACAAGGACATCGCCTCGTTCTTGATCTTTTGAGCGACTCAAAAGTCGCAACCCCAATCGTTCCACGTGAAACACCGGGAAAAACCAATCATCCAAAACGAGACATTATTGTTGTGGTTGACCCTGGTCATGGCGGCAAAGATCCGGGGGCAGTGGGTGCAAAAGGCGAGCGTGAGAAGGACGTTGTGCTCTCGATTTCACAGCTGCTCGCACGTCGCTTGAAACGGGAAAAAGGCTTCGATGTGAAGCTTGTACGCAATGACGATTTCTTCGTGCCGCTCCGCAAGCGAGTTGATATTGCCCGCCAGCACAAGGCCGACATGTTCATTTCGGTGCACGCAGATGCCGCGCCTCGTCTGACCGCTTCGGGCGCTTCGGTGTATTGCCTGTCTGAAGGTGGCGCGACTTCAGCCACCGCACGCTTTATGGCGCAGCGGGAAAACGGTGCGGATCTGCTCGGTGCAACCAGCTTGCTGAATCTGAAGGACAAGGACCCGATGCTTGCCGGGGTGATCCTCGATATGTCGATGAATGCCACCATCGCCGCCAGTTTGCAGTTGGGCAGCACGGTACTGGGAAGTCTGGCGGGCATCACCACGCTGCATCAAAAGCGTGTGGAGCAAGCGGGATTTGCGGTGCTGAAGTCACCCGATGTGCCTTCGATTCTGGTGGAAACCGGATTCATTTCCAACGCGCGGGACAGTCAGCGGCTGGTCACGGCACGCCATCAGCAAGCGGTTGCTGACGGATTGTTTGAAGGATTGCAGCGCTATTTCCAGAAGAATCCACCGGCCGACAGCTACATCGCCTGGCAGCAGGAGCAGCAACAAGCGCGCGTTTAGCATCCTGTGAGTCGGCTGCAAGTGAACTTCCCGGTGCTTCCGCCAGAGCTGGAGAAGCGGTTGATCGTCGTCCAGCCCACCCGGCGGTTGTAACCGACCCAGGCCTCGCCGTCAGAGGCGATTCCCGTGAAGAACGTCAGCTGCCCATAAATGCTGTTGGTTTGCGCCCAATAACGTTGGCCGATCTTCTCGAAACCCCGCAGGTAAATCGTCTTGCCGGCGGTGTTGACGCTATAGGCGTTGCCATTGGCATCCACGCATGCCAGCAGGTTGGCGCTGCGCGTGCAGTTGGCGAGCCCCGGGACTTGTGCCCATGCATCGAAGGTCAGCAAGGCCAGGCCAAAGAGTGAGCATTTCAGCGCAGTTTTCATGAGATGACCCGACGGCTAAGTGTTTCCAGCTTCCAGCCCTTTGGCATTTCCGGCAAGAAGAAAGTGGATCTTTAATATTGTTATACTATAACATAAATTGGATCGGGCTTTCCGTGGCTCCTGTTTTCAAGCGTCTGCTTCTCTGACTATCTCTTAGAAGCCCAAGAACGCCTGCCGCCGAGAGCGATTCTTGCGTTTAGCTACCGTTTGATGAGGTTTACCCCATGTCTTCCCCGCTTCCCGTGACCGTTTTATCCGGCTTTCTCGGCGCCGGAAAAAGTACACTTTTGAATTACGTACTACGTAATAGAGACGATTTGCGTGTGGCAGTAATCGTCAACGATATGAGCGAAATCAACATTGATGGCAGCGAAGTCCAGCGTGATGTCGACCTGAGCCGCGCAGAAGAAAAGCTCGTGGAAATGAGCAACGGCTGTATCTGCTGTACGTTACGCGAAGACCTTCTGGAAGAAGTCGCCAAACTGGCCCGGGAAGGCCGATTCGATTATCTGCTCATCGAATCCACTGGCATTTCCGAGCCACTGCCGATTGCCGAGACCTTCACCTTCCGCGACGAACAGGGTCAAAGCCTGGCGGACATCGCTCGCCTCGACACCATGGTCACTGTAGTCGACGGCCTGAATTTCCTGCCTGATTTCCAGGCTGCCGAAAGCCTGGCCTCCCGTGGTGAAGTCCTTGGTGAAGAAGATGAGCGCTCGATCACCGATCTGTTGATCGAACAGATCGAGTTTGCCGACGTTCTGTTGATCAGCAAGATCGATCTGATCAGCAGCAGCGAACGGGAAGAGCTGATGGCGATCCTCAAGCGGCTCAACGCGAACGCCGAGATCATCCCGATGGTGATGGGCGAAGTGCCGCTGGAGAAGATCCTCAACACCCACCGCTTCGACTTCGACAGGGCTGCAACGGCCCCAGGCTGGCTTCAGGAATTGCGTGACGCACATGTGCCGGAAACCGAGGAATACGGTATCGCGTCCACGGCTTACCGCGCGCGTCGACCCTTTCACCCTCAGCGCTTTTTCGACTTCATCGATCGACCTTGGCTGAACGGCAAATTGTTGCGCTCCAAAGGTTTCTTCTGGCTCGCGAGTAAACCCACGGATGCCGGCAGTTGGTCCCAGGCGGGCGGTTTGATGCGCCACGGTTTCGCCGGGCGCTGGTGGCGTTTCGTGCCGAAGGATCAGTGGCCACAGGATCAGGAAAGCACCGCTGCGATCATGGAAAACTGGACCGCCAGCGTAGGAGACTGCCGCCAGGAGCTGGTGTTTATCGGCCAGAACATCGATTTCGCACAGCTCAATTCAGCCCTCGACGACTGTCTGCTCACCGATGCCGAGATGGCGCTCGGTGTCGAAGGCTGGCGATTGCTGGCTGATCCGTTCGGCCCTTGGCATGACGAGGCCGCGTGATGCTTGCCCTCAAACCGCTGCAAAGCAAAACACGTCATCAAGTGCTCGGCCCGACCCCGCAAGCGCTGGCGAGCATTCTGGAAGATGAAATAAACCTCGCTGTCTGGCAGCGGCAACTACCGCTGCATGTCGCCGATTTTGCGAAGTTGTTGGTGTCACTCAACGAGCCTTATGCCGAAGCGCTGAGCCTCGAATTGCACGACGAAAACGCAGAACCAGACCTGACCGGCCTGGCCAGCGGACTCCGTGACCTGGAAGGCTACGAAGGTTTTATCGCCGACCTGAAATGGCTGGTCAGCGCCTTCGCCTGCCTGCTCGGAGCACGGCGGATCGGCCTGCGCCTGCGGGTGCTGGACAAGGCGATGTGCCCGCGTTTTCACGTCGATCATGTGCCTGTTCGGCTGATTACCACCTACGCCGGTATTGGCAGCGAGTGGCTCAAGGAAGGGCAAATGGATCGCCAGCAACTGGGAAAACCACTGGCCGAGCCGCAGGAAAAATCGCGGATTCAGCAACTGGTCAGCGGTGAAGTGGCGTTGCTCAAAGGGGAGAAGTGGCACGGTAACGAAGGTTTCGGGCTGATCCATCGCTCTCCACAACCGGCGCCGGGCGAACGGCGTCTGATGCTGACCCTGGACTGGCTCGGCTGACGCCTCAAGGCTTGAGCCAGTTGCCCTGGCTCTGGCTCTCGCAGTACGGCTTCAAATACGCCGCATCGGTGGCTACGCCGTAATAGTGGATATCCTGGCGATAAGGCATATTGGCGACTTGCGCGTTGCTGCACACGCCAAAGGCCCCGGTTGGGCACTGATCGACGTATTGCACATCGACTTTTTGCCCTGCCAGCGTGGGCTGGCAGAAGCCGTCGTTGAACAGCTTCTCCGGGATGTTGCGGTTTTGCTGGCAGACCTTCACGTCGAGGCGTTCCGCCTGGCTGTGCACCACGCAGGCCTGGGCCAGCGCTTCGCCCGACACCAATGCCAACAGCAACGAGCATCCCATCCACCGCATTCTCGACCTCCAGAAAACCTTGATCATGTTGCAGAACATTCCTACCCACGTCATCGCAGGCCCCTTGGGTGCCGGCAAGACCAGCCTGATCCGCCAGCTCATGGCGCAACGACCGGCCGGTGAGCGCTGGGCGGTACTGATCAACGAGTTCGGCCAGATCGGCCTCGACGCTGCCCTGTTGACCCGGGACGCCGATGGTATCGCACTGGGCGAAGTGGCCGGGGGCTGTTTGTGTTGCGTGAACGGTGCGCCGTTTCAGATCGGGCTGGGACGTTTATTGCGCAAGGCTCAGCCGGATCGCCTGTTCATCGAGCCCTCCGGATTGGGGCATCCGGCGCAGTTGCTGCAACAACTGAGCGAGGCGCCATGGCAAGGTGTTCTCGCCGTTCAGCCCTGCGTTCTGGTGCTGGACGCCCAGGCACTGGCGGCGGGCAAGACGCTACCGCCAGCGCAGCGAGAGGCGATCCCGAATGCCGGTCTGCTGGTGTTGAACAAGGCAGAAAGCCTCGATGAATCCGAGCGTGAGCTGATCGCCCGCCAGTTGCCGTCCGTCAGGCTGATCTGGACGCAACAGGCATCGTTGCCCCTGAGCGAATTGCCGGGTGTGACAGCGCAAGCGCAAACGGGTGTGGATCAGTTGATCTTGCCTAAAGGACTGGCGCAGATGCCGGCCGTCTGGAGCGATCCGGCTTCGCCGATCTGCCTGAGTCAGGCGCAAGAGGGCGGCTGGAGCATCGGCTGGCGCTGGCACCCAAGCCAGACGTTTGATCTGGCTCGCATCACTCAGTGGCTGGAATCCCTGAACTGGCGCCGGGCGAAGCTGGTTATCCACAGCCAGGATGGCTGGGAATCAGCCAATGCCCTGGATAGCGCCAAACCGGACTGGCAACCCAGCGAATGGCGCAAGGATTCGCGGATCGAGCTGATTTTCGACCAGCCGCAGGCGATCGATGAGTTGCAGGCAGGATTGGCCGGTTGTCGGATTCAAGCGACCTGACTCAAGGCTTCCACTTGGTGTGTTCCTGGCGCCACTGGCTCAGTTCGATGACTTGCGCGCTCGGCCTGGCCACCTCCACCACGGGCGGGGTGTCGTCGAACGGTGCCGGGTAGGGCGCCAGTTCGATCTGCGCACTGTGGGGGCCGAACTGGGTGATGGTGCCGTTGTGACGGGTTTCGCCGGTCACGGTGAATTCGAAGTTGTAGACCCGGGCCAGACGCCGACGCCCGCTGGCATCCTTGATGAGACCGATCTTCTTCAGCGCCACGTTGCCGTCGAGCAGTTCGACGCCGACATTCACGCAATGCTGCTTGACCCGTTCCAGCGCCCGCTCGCGCAGGCCATGGTTGTGCCACAGCCACGCGCCGGCAACGGCGAACAGCATCAGCACGAAAATGTTTTCCAGGGTCAGCATCAACAAGAAACTCCAAAAGTTGGCATCAGCTTAACTGCGTCGCCGGTCTGTCGTACAGACTGCGTTTCGTCGCATACTGCGCGGCTTGAATTTCAATCGTTTTACGGAAAAACCCGAATGAAACGTACGCCTCATCTGCTCGCCATCCAGTCCCATGTGGTGTTCGGCCATGCCGGCAACAGCGCTGCGGTTTTTCCGATGCAGCGGGTCGGGGTCAACGTCTGGCCGCTCAACACCGTGCAGTTCTCCAACCACACTCAGTACGGCCAGTGGGCCGGAGAAGTGCTGGCGCCGCAGCGGATCCCGGAACTGGTCGAGGGCATCGCCGCCATCGGTGAGCTGGGCAATTGCGACGCGGTGCTGTCCGGGTATCTCGGTAGTGCGGCGCAGGGCCGGGCGATTCTCAGTGGCATCGAGCGGATCAAGGCGGTCAATCCGAAAGCCCTGTACCTGTGCGACCCGGTGATGGGGCATCCGGAGAAGGGTTGCAGCGTGCCGGCTGAAGTCAGTGACTTCCTGCTCGACGAAGCCGCAGCAGTAGCTGACTTCATGTGCCCGAACCAGCTCGAGCTGGACAGCTTCTCGGGGCGCAAGCCGCAGTCGCTGTTCGATTGCCTGGCGATGGCGCGGGCGCTGCTGGCACGCGGGCCGAAAGCGGTGCTGGTCAAGCATCTGGATTACCCGGGGAAACCGGCGGATGGCTTCGAGATGCTGCTGGTGACTGCCGAGGGCAGTTGGCATTTGCGGCGCCCGTTGTTGGCGTTTCCGCGTCAGCCGGTCGGTGTGGGCGATCTGACGTCCGGCCTGTTCCTGGCGCGGGTGCTGCTCGGCGACAGTCTGGTGGCGGCGTTTGAATTCACCGCAGCGGCGGTGCATGAGGTGCTGCTGGAAACCCAGGCGTGTGCCAGTTACGAGCTGCAGCTGGTGCGGGCTCAGGACCGGATTGCGCATCCGCGGGTGAAGTTCGAGGCCACGCCGATCAGCCTCTGATACGCGTCGGCCTCAATCGCGAGCAGGCTCGCTCCCACAGAGAAAACATCAACTGTGGGAGCGAGCCTGCTCGCGATGGCGGTCGTCAGATCGCTACAAGTCTCAGGCGTCGCCCTTTATTTCCTGATAGCGTTTTTCCAGCTCCTGGCGAATCTGCCGGCGCTGCTGGGCCTGCATGTAGCGGCGTTTGTCTTCGCTGTTCTGCGGCTGCAGTGGCGGCACGGCGGCCGGTTTGCGCTGATCATCCACGGCAACCATGGTGAAGAAGCAGCTGTTGGTATGGCGCACCGAGCGCTCGCGAATGTTCTCGGTCACCACTTTGATGCCGACTTCCATCGAGGTGTTGCCGGTGTAGTTGACCGACGCCAGGAAGGTCACCAGTTCGCCGACATGGATCGGCTCGCGGAAAATCACCTGATCCACCGACAGGGTCACCACGTAGCGGCCGGCATAACGGCTGGCGCAGGCGTAGGCCACTTCGTCGAGGTATTTGAGCAGGGTGCCGCCGTGGACATTGCCAGAGAAGTTGGCCATGTCGGGGGTCATCAGTACCGTCATCGACAGCTGGGCGTTTCCGGGTTCCATAACGTTCTCACGGGTCAAGGCAGGGTTGCTGGAAGAAGCACCTCTGCGGGTGCCTGGTCGCTTTTCAAAACCACCGTTATCGGGACGCCGGGCAGCTGGCCGCCGTCACGCCCGGATCGATCTGTTTCCATATATTGCACCGCCTTTCAGCCGGAAGTCGCGGTGTTACCCTGCAAAAGCCCACCCCAAGGGCGATTCCTACACCTAAAGCGGATTTTTACTCAGCTCGCCCAGACGTTTTCAGACGACTGCCGCGAGCATCGTCATTCAAGGAGCCCACGCCATGCATGCCATCAGCTTTATTCAGGATCTGGCAGTGATCATGCTGGTCGCAGGCGTGGTGACCGTGCTGTTCCACCGTTTCAAGCAGCCGGTTGTGCTGGGATACATCGTTGCCGGCTTCATCATCGGCCCGCACACCCCGCCGTTCGGCCTGATCCATGACGAAGAAACCATCAAGACCCTCGCCGAGCTGGGGGTGATTTTCCTGATGTTCTGCCTGGGCCTGGAGTTCAGCCTGCGCAAACTGTTCAAGGTTGGAGCCACGGCGTTTATCGCGGCATTCCTGGAAATCATCCTGATGATCTGGATCGGCTACGAAATCGGCCGCTGGTTCGACTGGAACACCATGGATTCGCTGTTTCTCGGCGCAATCCTGGCGATTTCCTCGACCACCATCATCGTCAAGGCGCTCAACGATCTGAAGATGAAAAACGAGCGCTTCGCCCAGTTGATCTTCGGCGTGCTGATCGTCGAGGACATTCTCGGCATCGGCATCATTGCGCTGCTTTCAAGCATCGCCGTCAGCGGCACGGTCAGCTCCGGCGAAGTGTTCTCCACAGTCGGCAAACTCTCGCTGTTCATGATCGTAGCGCTGGTCATCGGCATTCTGCTGGTACCGCGATTGCTGGCCTATGTGGCGAAGTTCGAAAGCAACGAGATGCTGCTGATCACCGTGCTCGGGCTGTGCTTCGGCTTCTGCCTGCTGGTGGTCAAGCTTGAGTACAGCATGGTGCTCGGCGCGTTCCTGATCGGCGCGATCATGGCCGAGTCGCGGCAATTGCTGAAGATCGAGCGCCTGATCGAGCCGGTCCGCGACCTGTTCAGCGCGATCTTCTTCGTCGCCATCGGCCTGATGCTCGATCCGATGATCCTTCTGCAATACGCGTGGCCGATTGCGGTGATCACCGTCGCCGTGGTGCTGGGCAAGATGTTGTCCTGCGGCCTCGGTGCCTTTATCGCCGGCAATGACGGACGCACCTCACTGCGGGTCGGGATGGGTCTTTCGCAGATCGGCGAGTTCTCCTTCATCATCGCCGCGCTGGGGATGACGCTGCAGGTGACCAGTAACTTCCTGTATCCGGTGGCCGTGGCGGTTTCGGTGATTACCACGCTGCTGACGCCTTACCTGATCCGCGCCGCCGATCCACTGTCGATCAAGCTGTCCGCCGCCATGCCGCAGCGTCTCGGGCGGGTGTTCGGGATGTATGGCGAATGGCTGCGCAGTATTCAGCCGCAGGGTGAGGGCGCGATGCTGGCGTCGATGATCCGGCGAATTCTGTTGCAGGTCGGGGTCAATCTGGCGCTGGTGATTGCGATCTTCTTTGCCGGCGCTTTCTTTGCCGGGCGCCTCTCGACGTGGCTGCAGGACTGGATCAGCGATCCGAGCTGGCAGAAGGCGTTGATCTGGGGTGGGGCGTTGCTGTTGTCGCTGCCGTTCCTGATCGCGGCCTATCGCAAGCTCAAGGCGCTGTCGATGCTGCTGGCGGAGATGGGCGTGAAGCCGGAGATGGCGGGGCGTCACACACAGCGAGTGCGCCGGGTGATCGCCGAAGTGATCCCGATCCTCTCGCTGCTGGTGATTTTCCTGCTGCTGGCAGCCTTGTCGGCCAGTATCCTGCCGACCAACAAGTTGCTGGTGCTGGTCGCCGTGGTCGCGGCCGCCGTGGCGGCGCTGCTCTGGCGCTGGTTCATCCGGGTGCACACGCGGATGCAGGTGGCCTTGCTGGAGACCCTCGACAATCACAAGGAATCGTCGGGGCATTGACCCGGCGTGGCGTCTGGCGGATCAGCTTTCCAGCCAGACGTCCCGTGCCCAGTGCCAGACCGATTCCCAGGACTCCTCGGTGATCAGCTCTTCTTCGCCGGACCACAGCACCACGGTGCCGTCTTCTTCGACGCAGTAGTAGTTGTCGCCGTCCTGGCAGATCGGGATCAGGTCGCGCGGCACACCGGCGTCCCAGGCATTGGCGGCTACATCCGGCAGGTAGGTGTGGGACTGCGGGTCGGTGACGGTCACCGGCTCCAGGCTGCCGTAAACCACGTCGCTGACGGTCAGCAGAAACTCTTTGAAGACGAACGGGATGTTGATGAAGAGTTCTTCTTCGACTTCCACCAACTGGTCTTCGTCGGGCAACTCCAGGGGAACCGGCACGGGTTCGTTGGCTTCGCGCAGTTGTTCGATGATTTCTTCCACGTCCGGGATCCTCTTGCTTGAATGGCGCGGTTTATATGGGCCGGTTTATACAGTAGCTCGCTATAGATGCAACCGCGAAATAGAAAACCCCGGCCGAGGCCGGGGTTTTTATTGCTGCGGGTAAAACGTCGGAGGTGATCAGCCGTTCTGGCGGATACCGGCGACCAGCCAAGGCTGGTTGTCGCCCTGTGGACGTTCCATGTTCCAGCTTTCGCTGAACACTTCGCCCTGCTGGTCGAAACGCGAGGTCTTCGACACACCGTTGAAGGTCAGGGTGGCGATGGTCTTGTCCGCACGGTCATCCACACCGTCCAGTTGTACCTGGAGATTTTCGATGAAGGTGGACTGGAACGCATCGCCCAGTTCCGCGCGCTCGCGCTTGAGGAACTCGAACATTTGCGGAGTCACGAACTCGGCGATCTTGTCCATTTCGTTGGCATCCCAGTGCTGCTGCAGCGCCTGGAAGTGGCTGCGGGCGGCTTCGAGGAAGCGCTGCTCGTTGAACCAGGCCGGTGCGTTGATCACCGGACGGGCGGCAGCCGGAGCAGCCGAGCCACCGAAGATCGAACCCATGGCGGCAGGTTTCTGCTCGAACACTTCACGCTGCATCGGCGCACCGGCCGGTGCGAACTGCTCCTGCTGTTTGCGGCGACGAGCGGCGATGAAGCGGAAGATCACGAACGCGATCACGGCCATGATCAGGATGTCGAAGATCTGCATGCCCTGGAAGCCGCCGCCCATGAGCATGGACGCCAGCAGGCCGCCGGCAGCGATGCCGGCCAGAGGGCCGAGCCATTTCGAAGCGCCGCCAGCCTTGGCAGCAGCGCCTGCGGCACCGGCAGCACCAGCGGTCGCAGCCGCGCCGCCCATGCCTGGGGAAGAAGGAGCCATCTGGCTGGTCTGGTGCGTCGGCGCAGCGCCGGCGCTTTTGCCACCACCAAAGCGCTTGGCGTTGGCGTCGAGGCTCATCGTCAGGCCGATGCACAACGCCATGGCGATGCTAAGAAAACGTTTCATAAAGGGAATTCCCGTTTGTGGAGACACGCGCGCCATGTTGCACAGCTGAAGTGTCACTGGCTAGCAAGAGAGTGTTTCGGGCTTTTGCCTGACAGGTTACGTTCAGCTCGGTCGAGGCAATAAGGCCATGTACTTTTGTCTGTAGGAAAAGGAGGTAGGTTCAGTGGGAAATGGATCAGCGTCGAAACGCCAACATCACCACACCCGCGGTGATCAGACCGATGCCGCCCCACTGGCGCAGGTCGAGTTTTTCGCCCAGCAGAATCACGCCGAGCACCGCCACCAACACCACGCTGAGCTTGTCCACCGGAGCGACCAGCGAGGCCGGCCCGACTTTCAAGGCGCGGAAATAGCACAGCCACGAAGCCCCGGTACCCAGACCCGACAACAGCAGGAACAGATAGCTTTTGGCAGAGATCGATCCCAGTGACTGATATTGGCCCGTGGCGTACAAAATCAAGGCCAGGCTGACGAGTACCACGATGGTGCGCAGCAGGGTGGCGAAGTCGGAGTTGACGTTTTCGATGCCGACCTTGGCGAAGATTGCCGTCAATGCGGCGAAGGTGGCCGAGAGCAGGGCCCAGAATGTCCAGGAGGAAAAGAAGCCAGAGCCCATGGATGTTGTCCTGTCGGTAAGGGTTGCATGAATCCATGTGGGAGCGAGCCTGCTCGCGATGGCTGCACCGTGGTTTATCAGATAAACGCGGCGCTCCAATTCGCGAGCAGGCTCGCTCCCACAGAACAGCAGAGCCGGCGTTTAGATGGCTTCCAGCTTCGCGTAACCCAGCATCAGCCACTTGCTGCCTTCACTGAAGTTCACTTGCACCCGTGCCTGAGCCCCGGCGCCTTCGAAGTTGAGGATCACGCCGTCGCCAAAGATCGAGTGCCGCACAGCCTGGCCGAGGCTCAGGCCGGTATCCGGGATCTCGCTGCCGCTGAACAGGTTGCTGCCGCTCATCGACTGGTTGCCGCCGAACGGTCGGCTGACGCTGTTCGACAGCCGCACTTCCTGAATCAGGCCTTTCGGCACTTCCCGTACGAATCGCGACACCTTGTTGTAGGTTTCGCTGCCGTACAGGCGTCGGGTTTCAGCGTAGGTCATCACCAGGTTCTGCATCGCCCGGGTGATGCCGACGTAAGCCAGACGACGCTCCTCTTCAAGACGTCCCGGTTCTTCCAGGCTCATCTTGTGCGGGAACAGGCCTTCTTCCATGCCCACCAGGAACACGTAAGGGAATTCCAGGCCCTTGGCGCTGTGCAGGGTCATCAACTGAATGCTGTCTTCGTGCTCATCAGCCTGAGTGTCACCGGCCTCCAGCGACGCGTGGCCGAGGAACGCCGCCAGCGGTGTCAGGTCTTCGTCTTCTTCGGTGTTCTCGAAGTTGCGCGCGGCGCTGACCAGTTCCTCAAGGTTTTCCACCCGGGCCTGGCCTTTCTCGCCTTTTTCCGCTTCGTGGTAGGCGATCAGCCCGGATTGCTCGATGACAGTCTGGGTCATCAGGTGCAACGGCATCTCGGCGCACTTGGCGGCGAGGTTCTCGATCAGCTCGATGAACGCGCCGAGGGCGCCGGCCGCACGACCGGTCAGGCCCTTGTTGGCCACCAGCTGGCGCATGGCTTCCCACATCGACACATCGCTGTGGCGCGCATGTTCACGGATGGCTTCGACGGTTTTTTCGCCGATGCCGCGAGCCGGAACGTTGATCACCCGCTCCAGCGCCGCATCGTTGCCGCGACCTTCCAGCAAACGCAGGTAGGCCATGGCGTTTTTGATTTCAGCCCGCTCGAAGAAGCGTTGGCCACCATAGATGCGGTAGGGAATGCGCTCGCGCAGCAAGGCTTCTTCCAGAACGCGGGATTGGGCGTTGGAGCGGTAGAGAATCGCGATATCGCTGCGGGCCAGGCCGGTTTTCAGCGCGCTTTCGATGGTTTCGACAACGTAGCGTGCTTCATCGTGTTCGTTGAACGCGGCGTACAGGTTGATTGCTTCGCCGTCGCCACCGTCGGTCCACAGCTCCTTGCCCAGACGCCCGGTGTTGTTGGCGATCAGGGCGTTGGCGGCTTTCAGGATGCCGGCGGTGGAGCGGTAGTTCTGCTCCAGACGGATGGTCTCGGAATCCGGGAAGTCGGAAGAATACTGGTGAATGTTCTCGATTTTCGCGCCGCGCCAGCCGTAGATCGACTGGTCGTCGTCGCCGACCACCATCAGGCTGTCGCCACCCTTGCCCAGCAGGCGCAGCCAGGCGTACTGCACGGCGTTGGTGTCCTGGAACTCGTCCACCAGAATGTGGCGGAAACGCTTCTGGTAGTGGGCCAGCAGGCCCGGATGGTCGCGCCACAGGTCGAGGGCGCGCAGCAGCAGCTCGGAGAAATCGATGACGCCGGCGCGCTGGCAGGCCGCCTCGTAGGCCTCGTAGATGCCGCGCATGGTGGCCAGGTACAGATCGCCGCTGGCCTGAATGTGCTGCGGACGCAGACCTTCGTCTTTCTGCCCGTTGATGAACCACTGGGCCTGACGGGCCGGCCAGCGCTGTTCGTCCAGCCCCAGCTCGCGGATCACCCGCTTAACCAGACGTTGCTGGTCATCGCTGTCGAGAATCTGGAAGGTCTGGCTCAAGCCTGCTTCCTGCCAGTGCGCCCGCAACAGGCGGTGCGCCAGGCCGTGGAACGTGCCGACCCACATGCCGGCCGGGTTGATCCCCAGCAATTGCTCGATGCGGTGACGCATCTCGGCAGCGGCCTTGTTGGTGAAGGTCACCGACAGGATCGAGTGGGGCGAGGCGTTTTCGACCTGGATCAACCAGGCGATACGGTGCACCAGCACTCGGGTCTTGCCTGAGCCGGCACCGGCCAGGACCAATTGACGACCAACGGGAGCCGCTACGGCCTGGCGTTGGGCATCGTTGAGGGAGTTCAGCAGAAGGGAGAGATCATCGCGCATCGGGGCATTCTAGGGTGCGCCGCAGGCCCGGGCAAACCGAGCTTTGCATTAGCCGATGAAAGTGCTGCCGATGACGACCGGTCGGTCACCGGCTACAGGCGTTGGCCCGCCTGGCGTCGGGGCTCTTGCGGGTGACGGGAGGTCGAAAAGTTTCGGCGAAATTATGATCTGGAGCAGTTTGGCAAGTGGTTGGGCTTGTGTATGCTCCGTCCACGTTTCCGGGCGCATGCTCACACTTATAAGAACAAGAACGTTGCCTATGACCCTCAGCTTCGACCTGTCGGGCCCCTCTGTGGAACCCCGGGTGATCCGCAAGCATTACGCCACCCAAATGGCGGTCGAGCGCACGCGCCTTCTATACCAGGGTTCGCTGTTACCCACCCTGTTCATGTTGATCAATGGTCTGGTCTGCGCCGGTCTGCTCTGGAGTCCGCAGCGTTACTTCGTGGTCAGCGTCTGGCTGGTGTGGCTGCTGTCGCTGGTGGCGTTGCGGGTGATTCAGGTTGCGGCATTCGATTCGGCGATCCCCGACCGCCAGGCCCAGCCGATCTGGGGTCGGATGTTCCTGCTCGGTTCGACCATGACCGGCCTGACCCTGGCCGGCGCCGGCATCGCCCTGGTCCCGGCCGACAATTTCATGCAGCAGGCCTGGGTGTTCGGCCTGATCGGCGCCGCAACCCTGTCGGCCAGCGTGGCCTACGCCGTGAGCATTCCGGCCTTTCTTTCCTTTACCTTGCCATGCCTGTTGCCGGCCATCGGTTATCTGTTCTGGGGTGGTGACGAACTGGCGCGTGGCTGGGGCTGGCTCGGGTTGATCCTGCTCGGTTCCCTGAGTGTGGTGGCGTGGCAGGTCAACCGATTGATCGACCGTGGTTTGCTGCGGCGCTTCCAGAACCAGCACCTGATCGAACACTTGCAACAAGCCCAATCTCGCAGCGAACTGCTCAATCAGGCGTTGGCGAAGGAAATCGAACAGCGCCGCTGCGCCGAAGCGAAGTTACGCGAAGCCCAGGTCGAACTGGAGGACCGGGTGGCCCAGCGCAGCCGCGAACTGGACGTTGCCAACCAGGCCCTGAGCAAAAGCGAAGCGCGCCTGGCCCTGGCGTTGAAGGCCAGTGAACTGGGGCTATGGGACTGGAACCTGCAGACCGACGAAGTTCACCACACGCAGATTCAGGAACTGTTCGGCCTGGATCCGGAATACGTCACCGGGCTGCTCAGGCACCTGCGGCCCCGGCTGCACCCGGAAGATGTACCGCCGCTCAAACGGGCGTTGATCGAGCACTTGAAGGGGCGCACCGAGGATTATCAGATCGAATACCGCGTGCGCCATGGCGACGGTCACTGGGTCTGGATCGAAGACCGGGGACGCGCGGTGGAGCGCGATGACAGCGGGCGGGTTATTCGCATGGTGGGCACCCGGCGCGACATCAGTGTCGGCAAAAGCCTGGAGGCCCAGCAGCAATTGGCCGCGACGGTGTTCGAGGCCGCCAGCGAAGGCATCGTGATTCTCGACCCGAACTATTCGTTGATCGCCATCAATCAGGCCTTCAGCCGGGTTACCGGTTACGACATCGACGACATGCTCGGGCGCAATGTCGTCGAACTGCCGTGCAGTCGTGACGCCCGGCGGCATTACGTCGCGATCCGCCACGCGCTGGAGCAGCACGGCAGTTGGCAGGGCGAACTGGTGGAAACCCGCAAGAACGGCGAGCTGTATCCACAGTGGCTGCAATTGAATGCGGTACGCGACGGTCGGGGAAATGTGAGTCATATCGTCGGCTTCTTCGCCGATCTGTCGGCAAGACGCGAATCCGAAGAGCGTATGCGTTATTTGACGCACTACGACGAACTCACCGGTCTGGCCAACCGTTCGCTGTTCCGCGAACGATTGCACGAAGCCCATCAGCGTGTACGGCAGGGCGGACGGCGGAGTCTGGCGCTGCTGCACATCAATCTGGATCGCTTCAAGCTGCTCAACGACAGTCTGGGCCATGAAATCGCTGACCAGTTGCTGCAAAAGATGTCTCGACGGCTGGTCAGTGCCTTGCCGGAAGCTGACACCATCGCCCGGTTGTCCGGGGACGAATTCGCGGTGCTGTTCGATGCCTACGGCAACCTGTCGAGTCTGGCGCGGGTTGCCACGCGGCTGTCGGCCAAGCTGCGCCTGCCGCTGACGGTGGAAGGGCATGAGCTGGTGGTCAGCGCCTCGATGGGCATCAGCATGTTGCCGGACAACGCCCGGGAGGTTGCCGCGCTGGTCAGCCAGTCGAACATGGCGATGCAACATGCCAAACACCTGGGCGGCAACAATTTCCAGTTCTACACCGACAGCCTGCAGGCCAGCACACTGGAACGTCTGCAACTGGAAAACCAGCTGCGCAAAGCCATCGAGGACAAGCAGCTCAACGTCTTCTATCAACCGAAACTGTGTTTGGCGACCGGCCGTCTCAACGCGGCGGAAGCGCTGGTGCGCTGGGATCATCCGACCATGGGCCGGGTGCCGCCGGGGGATTTCATCGGTCTGGCCGAAGAGACGGGACTGATCGGGCCGATCGGCGAATTCGTGCTGCGTCAGGCCTGTTGGCAGGCCTGCGAATGGCAGCGGCAGGGGCTGGAACCGATCCGGGTTTCGGTAAACCTGTCGGTGCATCAGTTGCGTCAGGGCAAACTGGTCAGTCTGGTGCGCCAGGTGCTGGAGGAAACCGGGCTGGCGCCGCACTACCTCGAACTGGAACTGACCGAAAGCCAGTTGCTCGACAGCGTCGAACACATCATCGCCACCTTCCAGCAACTGCGGGACTTGGGCGTGAAACTGGCGATCGACGATTTCGGCACCGGTTATTCATCGCTGAGTTATCTGAAGCGGATTCCGGTGGATTACGTGAAGATCGATCAGGCGTTCATTCGTGGGTTGGGGGAGGGCAGCGAAGATGCGGCGATCACTCGCGCGATCATCGCCATGGCCCATGGCCTGTCCTTGAAAGTGGTGGCCGAAGGTGTCGAGCGGCCGGAGCAGCTTGAGTTCCTGAAGGCCGAGGGTTGCGACGAGGTGCAGGGGTATCTGATCAGCCGTCCGGTGGAGGCTGCCGGTCTGGCTGGCTTGCTGGGCCAGCAGGAAAATCCCCGGTAAAGGGCTACATGCAGTGCATGTCGCCTGATCCGGGGCGATCCAGTTACGCATTGAGCAGGCAAAAAGCCAATTCATGTAGTATAACTACAAGCTTGCTACATCCCCGGCATCTGGCCAAAGCACATCTTTCCATAACAAGAGTCCAGCCCCTTGAATCTGCTGCAACACATCGCCCAGTCACGTCACCTGTTACGCAAGTCGGAGCTCAAGGTCGCCGACCACGTGCTGCTTGACCCTGCGGCAGTGATGCACAGTTCCATGGCCGATCTGGCCCACAGCGTCGGCATCAGCGAGCCGACCATCGTGCGCTTCTGCCGTGCCATCGGCTGTTCCGGTTTTCAGGATCTGAAACTCAAGCTCGCGCAGAGCCTCGCGGCCGGCGCCAGTTTCGGTCAGTTCGCGATCCATGAAGACGACTCGGTCGCCGACTACAGTCTGAAGATTTTCGACACCACCCTGCACACCCTGATGGAGGTTCGCGAGAAGCTCGATCCGCTGGAGTTGCAGCGAGCGGTGACGCTGATGTCCCAGGCCCAGCGAGTCGAGTTCTACGGTTTTGGCGCCTCGGGCGCTGTGGCAGCGGATGCGCAGCACAAGTTCTTCCGTCTGCTGCTGACGGCGGCGGCCTATTCCGACCCGCACATGCAGGCGATGTCGGCGGTGACCCTGAAGCCGACCGACGTGGCGATCTGCATTTCCCAGTCCGGTCGCTCCAAGGACTTGCTGATCACTGCCAACCTGGTCCGCGAGAGCGGTGCGTCGCTGATCACCTTGTGCCCGAGCCAGACGCCTTTGGCCGAGCTGTCGACCGTCAACCTGGCGATCGACGTGCACGAAGACACCGAAATCTACACGCCGCTGACCTCGCGCATCGCCCACCTGGTGGTGATCGACGTGCTGGCCATGGGCGTGGCCATGGCGCGCGGGCCGAGCCTGGTCAACCACCTCAAGAGCGTCAAGCGCAGTCTGCGCAGCTTGCGGCTGTCGCCCAAGTCGGTGAAAGCGCTGGATGACTGAAAGTCATGGGGTGAAGGCAATCTTCATCTGCCTGTAACCCCGGCGAAGCCAAACCGTCATCGCCCGCGCCTATCGTGAAACTCCCGTACTCGCCTTGGGAGACTCGAAATGGCTCAGCCTTACGAAGAACGCAACAGCGCCGCGAAAACCCGTCGTCAGCAGGAAGACCAGCGCCGCATGGAATTCCGCCGCGCCATCGAAGATCGCTTCGAACTTCGTCAGCTTCAGACCGAAATCAGCGATTTTCCCGAGGATATCGAACTCAACTACTGGCAGGCAGCTCCCGCAGCTTCCCGTCGAAGCGCTCAACCAGCGCGCTGATCTGCACCCGTTCGCTGCGGATAAACGCCAGGAAGGCGTGCGCCACCGGTGACAGGCGTTTGGCTTTGGCCTGCACCAGGCACCAGCTGCGAAACAGCGGCAACTCTTCGACCGGCAGCTCCACCAGGCCGCCGGTCGCCAGCTCCAGGTTCAGGGCGTGGCGCGTCAACAGTGCTACGCCCAGACCCGCCAAAACGCATTCGCGCTGAGCTTCAGCCGACGCCACTTCTTGAGTCTGCGTGAAGTGCACGCGTTTCTCTTTGAAATACTCTTCACAGGCCAGTCGCGTTCCCGAGCCGGGCTCGCGAATCAGCAGTGTGTAAGGCTCAAGGTCCTGCAGGCGCAGCGGGCCCATGTGTGCCAGCGGATGGTCCGGTCGGGCGGTTGCCACGATCGGGTTGTTGAGGAAGGGGAGGAACTCCAGGCCCATGTCCTGGGGGACCATCGACATGATCACCAGGTCGTCGCGGTTGTCCGAGAGCCGGCGAATTACCTGGCCGCGGTTGACCACCGTCAGTTGCAGATTCACTTCCGGATGCTGGCGCTTGAAGGCTGCAAACAAGTGCGGCACGAAGTATTTGGCGCTGGATTCCACCGCCAGTTTCAACTGGCCCTGCAGCGAGCCCTGCATGTCCGACAGCTGCATGTCGAGGTTTTCAAGGCGGCCAAAGATGTCGCGACTGGCACGCTGGAGTGCTTCGGCGGCCTCGGTCATGTAGAGTTTTTTGCCGACGTAATCGAACAGCGGCTGCCCGATCAGCTCTTCAAGCTGACGAATCTGTAGGCTGACGGCCGGTTGTGTGAGAGACATTTCCTCGGCTGCGCGGCTGTAGGAACGTAAATCACACACTTCATTGAAGATCTGCAATTGACGCAATGTCATACGCATCAAGGACTTACGCATTTTCTACCGACTCTGGCCGCTGGCTGGTGCAACGACTATAAGTCTTTACTTATGCCTGACCCAATTTTTATTCATTTTTGTTAATCCCTTGTGAGCGCTAGTGTGAAGCCGCGACCAGATTGAAACATTTGGTCACGCGTCGACCTGGGTCTAGCAGGTCGTGGGTACCACCGGCTCAAGGGAACCTCCAAGTGATAACAAAGATCCTGATCGCCAACCGTGGTGAGATTGCCGTACGAATCGTGCGTGCCTGCGCCGAGATGGGCATTCGCTCGGTTGCGATTTTTTCCGACGCCGACCGCCATGCCTTGCATGTGAAGCGTGCGGACGAGGCCCACAGCATTGGTGCCGAGCCGCTGGCCGGTTACCTCAACCCGCGCAAGCTGGTGAACCTGGCGGTGGAAACCGGTTGCGATGCACTCCATCCCGGCTACGGTTTCCTTTCGGAGAACGCCGAACTGGCAGAGATCTGCGCCGAACGCGGGATCAAATTCATCGGTCCGTCGGCGGAAGTCATCCGCCGCATGGGCGACAAGACCGAAGCGCGCCGCAGCATGATCAAGGCCGGTGTGCCGGTCACGCCGGGCACTGAAGGCAACGTCTCGGGTATTGAAGAAGCGTTGAGCGAGGGCGACCGCATCGGTTACCCGGTGATGCTCAAGGCCACCTCCGGTGGTGGCGGTCGCGGTATCCGTCGCTGCAACAGCCGCGAAGAACTCGAACAGAATTTCCCCCGGGTCATTTCCGAAGCCACCAAGGCTTTCGGTTCGGCGGAAGTGTTCCTGGAAAAATGCATCGTCAATCCAAAGCACATCGAAGCGCAGATTCTCGGCGACAGCTTCGGCAATGTGGTGCACCTGTTCGAGCGTGACTGCTCGATCCAGCGCCGCAACCAGAAGCTGATCGAAATCGCCCCGAGCCCGCAGCTGACCCCGGAACAGCGCGCCTACATCGGCGACCTGTCGGTGCGCGCGGCCAAGGCCGTGGGTTACGAAAACGCCGGCACCGTGGAGTTCCTGCTCGCCGAGGGCGAGGTGTACTTCATGGAGATGAACACCCGGGTGCAGGTGGAACACACCATCACCGAAGAAATCACCGGGATCGACATCGTCCGCGAACAGATCCGCATCGCCTCCGGCCTGCCGCTGTCTGTGAAGCAGGAAGACATCCAGCATCGCGGTTTTGCCCTGCAATTCCGGATCAACGCCGAAGACCCGAAAAACAACTTCCTGCCGAGCTTCGGCAAGATCACCCGTTACTACGCTCCCGGCGGCCCGGGCGTGCGCACCGACACGGCGATCTACACCGGCTACACCATTCCACCGTTCTACGACTCGATGTGCCTGAAACTGGTGGTATGGGCACTGACCTGGGAAGAGGCGATGGACCGTGGTCTGCGCGCCCTCGACGACATGCGTCTGCAAGGTGTGAAGACCACCGCCGCGTATTACCAGGAAATCCTGCGCAACCCGGAATTCCGTAGCGGCCAGTTCAATACCAGCTTCGTTGAAAGCCACCCTGAACTGACCAACTACTCGATCAAGCGCAAACCCGAAGAGCTGGCCCTGGCCATCGCCGCCGCCATTGCCGCCCACGCAGGCCTGTGAGGAATAGAACAATGACTAAAAAGATTTTCGTAACCGACACCATCCTGCGCGATGCCCACCAATCGCTGCTCGCCACCCGCATGCGCACCGAAGACATGCTGCCGATCTGCGACAAGCTGGACAAGGTCGGCTACTGGTCGCTGGAAGTCTGGGGCGGCGCGACGTTCGACGCCTGCGTACGCTTCCTGAAAGAAGACCCGTGGGAGCGCCTGCGCCAACTGCGCGCTGCGCTGCCCAACACCCGTCTGCAAATGCTCCTGCGCGGGCAGAACCTGCTGGGCTATCGCCACTACAGCGATGACGTGGTCAAGGCGTTCGTCGCCAAGGCTGCGGTCAACGGCATCGACGTGTTCCGTATCTTCGACGCGATGAACGACGTGCGTAACCTGCGTGTGGCCATCGAAGCGGTAAAGGCTGCCGGCAAACATGCCCAGGGCACCATCGCCTACACCACCAGCCCGGTGCACACCATTGACGCATTCGTGGCCCAGGCCAAACAAATGGAAGCCATGGGTTGCGACTCGGTGGCGATCAAGGACATGGCCGGCCTGCTGACCCCGTATGCGACGGGCGAGCTGGTCAAAGCATTGAAAGCCGAGCAATCGCTGCCGGTGTTCATCCACTCCCACGACACCGCCGGTCTGGCCGCGATGTGCCAGTTGAAGGCCATCGAGAACGGTGCCGACCATATCGATACCGCCATCTCCAGCTTCGCTTGGGGCACCAGCCATCCGGGCACCGAGTCGATGGTTGCAGCTCTCAAGGGCAGTGAGTTCGACACCGGTCTGAACCTGGAGCTGTTGCAGGAAATCGGCCTGTACTTCTACGCCGTGCGCAAGAAGTACCACCAGTTCGAAAGCGAATTCACCGCCGTCGACACCCGCGTTCAAGTCAACCAGGTACCGGGCGGGATGATTTCCAACCTGGCCAACCAGTTGAAAGAGCAGGGCGCTCTGAATCGCATGAACGAAGTGCTGGCGGAAATCCCGCGCGTGCGCGAAGACCTCGGCTTCCCGCCGCTGGTAACCCCGACATCGCAGATTGTCGGCACTCAGGCGTTCTTCAACGTGCTGGCTGGCGAGCGTTACAAGACCATCACCAACGAGGTGAAGCTCTACCTGCAAGGTGGCTACGGCAAGGCGCCGGGCACCGTGAACGAGAAGCTGCGTCGCCAGGCCATCGGTAGCGAAGAAGTCATCGATGTCCGCCCGGCCGACCTGCTCAAGCCGGAAATGACCAAGCTGCGTGCCGACATCGGCGCGTTGGCCAAGTCTGAAGAAGACGTGCTGACCTTCGCCATGTTCCCGGACATCGGTCGCAAGTTCCTCGAAGAGCGTGCCGCCGGCACCCTCACCCCGGAAGTGCTGCTGCCGATCCCGGAAGCGGGCAAGGTGGCTTCGGCCGGCGGCGAAGGCGTACCGACCGAGTTCGTCATCGACGTTCACGGCGAAACCTACCGCGTGGACATCACCGGTGTCGGCGTCAAGGCCGAAGGCAAGCGTCACTTCTACCTGTCCATCGACGGCATGCCGGAAGAAGTGGTGTTCGAGCCGCTCAACGAATTCGTCGGTGGCGGAAGCAGCAAGCGCAAGCAGGCTTCGGCTCCGGGCCACGTCAGCACCACCATGCCGGGCAACATCGTCGATGTGCTGGTCAAGGAGGGCGACACCGTCAAGGCTGGCCAGGCTGTGCTGATCACCGAAGCGATGAAGATGGAAACCGAAGTCCAGGCTGCCGTTGCCGGCAAGGTCACCGCCATCCACGTTGCCAAGGGCGACCGGGTGAACCCGGGCGAAATCCTGATCGAGATCGAAGGCTGAGATAACGGCCTCGATACAACGCTTTAAACCTCGGGGGGGCATGTGCTCCCCTTTTTTTTGCTTTCAAAGTGCTGCCGCAACGTGCGGCAGCAACCCGTCCGGACTCAGAACGCCATTCGCCACTGACCCGATACGCCATGGTTGCGGCTGTCCGAGCCGATCTCCCCGGCCAGACCAACACCCAATGTGTGGCTGTTCGAGATAGCCAGATCCAGCCCGGTGTCGAGTTTCAGGCTGTTTCGATCCAGTTCGGCACCGTAAACGGTGTAGTCGTGGCCGCCCTTGGCCAGCCGTTGGCGGGTGCTGGTGTAGGTTTCGCCGTAAATGTGTTTCCACCCCGCGCTGAATCGTGGCGTGAGGCGCATGCCGTTATCCAGCGTGCTGACTTTCGCCATGCGCAAGCCGACAGTGGTGTTGAAGTTGCCCTGGGATTGAGCATGAACCTTGAGCGCTGCATCCCCGCCTTTCTCGGTGTAGCCGTCACGCTGGTAGCGCTCGTAGCCGATTCCGGCAAATGGCTCGATGCTGACGCTGGCCCTACCAAGGTTGTACCCCGACTCGATGAACACTTGCCGGGTGCTGGCGTGGTAGTTGCCTTTGAGCCGGTCATGGAAGCGGCCGAACGCGACTTCGCGGCGGGTACTGCCTTCATGGTTGCTCCAGGCTGCGCCTAACCGAAGTGACAGCGGGCCGGTCTGGCGCAAGGCGTAGGCGCCGACGTGCCAACTGTCGAGATCGCCGTCCAGCTCCTTGCTGTCCATACGCGTGTCGGAGGTGCCCCCCATCAAGCCCACGCGCCATTCCTCGGTAACGCGCCAGTCCGTACCCAACAGCAATCCTTTGGTGGAGTGCTGCATGGGTTCCACATCGCGATCCAGTTTGCCGCCATGGCCGATGGCTTGCAGCCAGACCCTGCCGGTGTCCGCATTACCGGACGCATGGCGTGGTGTGTCCCGTTGGGTGTCGTGGATATTGTCGAGTTGGTGCATGGCAGAAAGCAGGCTGGCGCTGACCGGCGTGACACTGCTCAAGGTTGCCTTGGCGAGGTTGGCGTTACTGCCACCAGCGAGTTGATCGTAGGCGAGGGCGGCGGTGGTTTCGTCGGCAGCGAGCACAGCCTCGATGGCTGCATTGCCGGCGGATGGAGAGGCATTCGTTGACGGTGGCTGGTCAATCACTTGGGTTTGTTGAGCTGCGGACGTTTCGGTCAGAACCGGTTCCGGTAAGGGCGCTGGTCTTTCGATGCTTTCTTCGAGTGCGCTGCCGCTCTCTGTCGTGGCGACTTTCTCGGTGGGAATGTCATCGGGTGCAGGAAGGGGGGCCGCTGGAGTCTCAGTGCTGACCGGAAATGGTTCTGGCGTCGGAGCGATACTTTCTTCAAGTAGTGGCTCTGGAGCGAGGCTGGGCGGAGCAGGTTTCTCTTTCTTCTTACGCGGTGGCTTGGGTTTCACTTCGTCCATGACGGGCGCGTCGAGCTCCGACTGCTCTGCCAGAGAAAATTCCACGCAACCGACCGCCAGTGCAACCGCCAGGACAAGGTGTTGGAGCTTGTATTTGCATTGAATGGGCATTCAGTTCGGCCTCTTGAAGGGTGAGGCCAAACTGTAAAAGTCGATGCCTGTGCGCCGATGCCGGGCAATTCCGAACCGGGCGCAGGTGATACCGCCTGCTTTTGTAGCTCGATCAATGGCGAGTCATGAACTCGCCACGATTACCCGATCGATCAGACGCCTTTGCCTACAACACCCGCTGAAGTATCGATTGGCGAAACCTCAGAAACTCATCTGCCACTGCCCGATCAACCCATGATTGCGATTGTTGCTGCCAATCTCGCCGCTGTAGCCCAGCCCCAGCGTATGCCGCGCCGAAACGCCCAGATCCAGCCCTGCTTCCAGCACCAGGCTGTCACGATCCAGCGAGCTGCCATCAACATTGAACGCTGTACCGCCAACGACGAATGCCTGACGGGTCGAGCTGCTGACATCGCCGTAGGTGTGTTTCCAGCCAGCTGCCATGTGCGGGGTCAGGCTCATGCCGTTTTCCAGCGCGTTCAGGTGCGCCAGGCGAAGACCGACGGTGCTGCTGAAGTTGTCCTGGGTCTGGCTGTCGACCTGCAAGGCTGCCGCGCCGCCCTTTTCCTGATAGCGGTCGCGGTGATAACGCTGGTAACCGAGGTTGGCGTAAGGTTCGGCGCTTAAACGGCCGCTGCCCATGGCGTAGCCGAGTTCGGCGAAGGCCTGCTGGCTGTTGGCGTCGTAATCGCCTTTGGGCCGATCGCTGAAACCATTGAACGCGACCGTGCGTTTGCTCTCGCCTTGATGACCGCTGTAAGCCGCGCCCAGGCGCAGGGCGATCGGGCCGTTTTGGTGTTGGGCGTAGACCCCGGCATGCCAGCTTTCAACATTGCCGTCGACACCGGTAGCGTCCAGATCGGTCTTCGAATAACCGCCAAGCACGCCCAGTCGCCATTGTGGATTCAGCGCCCAATCGGCACCGAGCACACTGCCCTTGGTGCGCTGCTCCAGACTGCTGTTGCCGTGTTCGCCATCGAGCTTGCCGTAGCCGCCGATGGCTTGCAGCCAGAGCCGGCCTTGAGCGTTCGGATCATTGAGGTTTCGCGCTTCGGAGGGTACGCCGTTGGCGGCGAGGATCGGTGTGTCACGCTGATCGAGGCCGACCATCAGACCGGGACTGCCGCCCATCTGCTGCATCGCCGAGAGCATGCTGCTGCCCACCTGGCTGCTGGCACCGAGGGTGGCGCTGGTCAGGTTGGCGTTGCTGGCGCCGGCCAGTTGCTCGATGGCTGCGCCTGCACTGCTTTGAGTGGTGTTGAGCAGGGCGTTGTACAGCGCGTTGTTCTTGCCCATCGAGGCCAGGCTGTTGGCGGCGTTGCTGCCGTTGCCGGTGGCTGCGTATTCATTGAACGCCACGTCATTGCGGGTGTAGGTCAGGTCGACCTGAGTCGGCGTGTAAGCGAGTGTCGGGGTGAGAAAGGCGTAGTCGCTGGTGACTGTGCCGAACGTGCCGTTGATCCGCGCAGCCTGCAACACCGTGTATTGGCTCTGCCACGGATAGGTGCCGCTGCCGGGATTGACCGCGAGCGTCGCACCGTTGAGGTTGGCCGTGCCGCCGACCTGCACGGGAGCGCTGCTGCCATCGGCATTGACGCCGTAGGCGAGGGTGGATGCGCTGCCCATATTCAAGTCGTGCACGATGGTCGCGGTACCGAGTCGGGTGTCAGTGCGCAACGTACCATTCACGTTGAGGTTGCCCACCGAACCACCGCCGGCATACACGCCACCGGCGTCTACGGTCAGGTTGCCGGCGATACCGCCCTGGTTGATCAGGGTTGCGCCGTTGCGCACGGCACCGCCGTCGCTGAAGTCGCCGCTGCCGGTGAGCGTCCAGGCGCCTTGCTTGACCTCCAGCCACTCGAAATTGCGGCTGGCACCGAAGCTGCCGCCCGCCGCGTCGTCCATCACCACGCGGTCATAACCGCTGCCGCCATCAACCACGCCGATAAACCGGCTGCCGCTGCGCAGGGTCAGGCTGTCGTTGCCGCCGCCCAGATCCAGCGCCAGCCCGTTGCTGCCGCTGATGGTGCCGCCGTTGATCACGTTGTCGGCGAACTCGCCGACGAACCTCACGCCGAAACCGTCGAGCCCTTGAATGGTGCCGTAGTTCTCCAGTGTGGTGGCTGCCAGCCCCGAACCGCCGCTGCCGTCGTCCACCAGAATCGCGCTGTTGGCGCCGCTGATCAGCGCGCTTTTGGCGTTGAGGATGTAACCGCCGCCCAGGGCTATGCCTTCACTACCGTTGGCGAAACCGCCCTTGTCCACGCCGCCCGCGCCCACGCCCTGAATGGTGCCGTAGTTTTCGATGTGGGCGATCTTGTCGATGTCCACGCCGTCACCGTCGCCGTTGGGCTGCAAACCTGAATACGCGCCGGTGATGGTGCCATGGTTGATCACCGTGCCGTCGCCGTCCGAGCCGAAACCGGAGCCGTTGCGCCCGGTGATCTGCCCGTAGTTGACCAGCGTCGCGCCGAGGTCGGTGGTGATGCCGTGGCGTCCGCCGGAAATCACGCCGTAGTTGGTCACGTTGACGCCGGTTGCACTGTCGATATCGATGCCGTCGAACTTCTCGTCGGCGTTGTGCGAGTCGCCGCTGGAGATCTCACCGTAGTTGCTGATGGTCGCGTTGGCGCCGGTCTTCATGCCGTCGCTGGCGTCGCCGCGAATCAGTCCGCCGGCGCGGTTGATGATGGTGGTTTTGACCCCGTCGCTGCGCAACGCATCCAGGTCCAGCCCCTGGCCTGTGGTCGAGCGAATGGTGCCGCTGTTGTCGATCAACAGGCTGCCGCTGACGAAGTTGCTGTCGATGCGAATCGCGTCGTTGGAGCCGAGAATTTGTCCGCCGCTGCGGTTGTAGATCGCGTAATTGCGTGCCTGGGTCAGATCGCCGCTGCTGTCGATGGCCCGGCCGCCGGTGGAGATGATCTTGCCGGCGTTGTCGATGATCACGCCGGCACCGCTGGTGCTGTCCTTGAGGCTTACGGTCTTGCCGCTGTTGGTGATGCTGCCCGGCGCAGAAATCGTCAGGGTGTCGCTGCCGCCCAATGTCTGTGACGCGGTGGTGGCGGTGTCGATCACGACATTTTTGCCGTGGGCGGCACTGGTGGCGATCAACAGGGCGGTGGCGAGCGACAGGCGCTGAGGCGGGAGCGGCATGGTGAGAACGTCCTTTTAGTTATAAGTGAGGGCGTTCTGTATAGCGGAGGGGGTTTACAGAATGATGTCTGTGATGAACTCGGCTACGTCTGCATTGTTTTGCATCCATCTCGAAGTTTTGTTGCCATATCTGCACTTTATTGCAGATAAAGGATCATCTTGATCTTATGAAATGCACTATATTGCACTTATGATTCACTAAATGATCGCAGAGATGCATTTAAATGCAGGTGAGAGCCGCATGCACAACCTGACATTGCAGATATTCGACTCCGGCAAATGGCACGACGCGATGGTGTTGAGTTTCGACTCGCCCGAGAAAGGCTTCGATAGCCGTTGCAGCTTTGGCTATGAGTCGGCGTATCTGGTCGAAAACATTGAGTCCATTGGCTCTCCATTTTCCAAAGCCGTGAGTGCGTTGTATCCCCTGGATTGGGAAGGTCGGCGATCCATTACGCCTGCATTCGTGCACGACATTGCACCGGCAGGTGCCGCCAGGAGGTTTCTCCTCGCACGTATGGGGCAAGACAAACCAGCAGACATCAGTGCCGATCTTTATCTGCTCGGTCGCTGCACTCCGGCTCCGATCGGCAACATGCGGATAAAAGAATCAGCCGAGGCTGTCGACGAGCGCAAACCCATCGGGTTTCAACGCCAGGATGTTGTCAGCCGTGACCACCGGTTTCTTGAATACGCCTATGAAATGGGGGCTGCGATTGGTGGTGCGACCGGGGCCGGAGGTGAAGCTCCCAAGATTCTTCTGGCTGAGGATCGTGCCGGACTTCTGTACCCCGATGCTGTGCTTGACGATGAAAACGTCCGCCAGCACTGGTTTGTGAAATTTGCCCGGAATAAAGGCAGCCAAACCGATCAAGACATTCTGCGCAGCGAATTCCACTACTACCAGGCGCTTCAGGCCCTTGGTATCGAAACCGTCGCAGCAGAAGGTCTGGCGTTAGAGGAAGCGAACAAGCCCAGCTTGTGGATGCAGCGGTTTGATCGCCAGGTGACTGGCCGTGGTGTAGAGCGTTTTGCCGTGGAGTCGATCTACTCGCTGGCCGAGGTGACGACGCCAGGGAGCGCGATGAATCATATGGATGTCATTCGCATGCTCGCCAGGCTCTGGCGCGAGGCGGGGCAAGCGGATGAGATTCCGGCACTTGTCGCAGACTATTTGCGTCGGGACCTGATCAACAAGATTCTTGGCAACTCGGACAACCACGGTCGCAACACTGCAATCATTCGCGATATGGACTCGTATCGTCTGGCCCCCATTTATGATCTGGCCCCCATGGTCATGGATGACGAAGGGGTAACTCGCACGACCAAATGGCCAAAAGAGCTGGAGAGGGCGGGTGATGTCGATTGGCGGGGTGTTTGCCGCGCATTGGCGGATATTTCCGATCCGGATGACCCGTTGGCAGCGATGTCCGATGCACCGGAATCTTTCGAGCGCTTGCGTGAAGACGCGCAGTGCCTGGCCGAGTTGCCGGACATTTTGAGTGCCAGTGGTTTACCCGACCGGACAATGAATCATCCGGGCGTTCACCTGAAAAACCTGGAGCAACGTTTGAAAGAGTGGGATCTGAAATGAGCATGACCGTTGCCGAGCGCACAGTGCTCATTGAAAGCATTCAAGAAGCACTGGCTCAAGGAACAGTGGAAATTGGTGAAGCCGTTCGCCGTTTGCGCGTGGAGGTGACTGGGCTGCATCAGACCCAGTTCGCGAAGATGTGCAAAATTTCGGTACGTACGCTGGTGCACATCGAACACGGCGAGGGCAATCAGACGCTTAAATCGCTGAACGCCGTGTTTCGCCCGTTCGGGCTGAAGATGGGCGTGGTGCGGGTTCGACGCGATAACAGCTGAACCCGCAACACACTTGATTTCGATTGAGCGTTAAACGCGGCACTCAACCAACCCTTTCACCTGTCCCTCGGCCGTCTGATTCTCATCGCTCAACCAGCGCTCGAACCCGGCCGCAATCGCCGGCCATTCCGAGTCCAGAATCGAGTACCACGCGGTATCGCGGTTCTGGCCCTTGACCACCATGTGCTGGCGGAACACGCCTTCGAAGCTGAAGCCCAAGCGCTCAGCCGCGTATTTGGAGCGGGCGTTGCCGTTGTTGCATTTCCATTCCAGGCGGCGGTAGCCGAGGGCGAAGGATTCCTTGGCCAGCAGGTAGACCGCCTCGGTGCTTTTCGGCGAGCGCTGCATCGGCGCGCCGAAGGTGACGTGGCCGATTTCGATGCGGCCCTGGGCCGGGACGATCGACATCAGGCTGAGGATGCCTTGCACCTGGCCGCTGGCGCGGTCGATGACGCTGAAGAAATACGGATCGCTGTGGGCGGCGTGGTTGTTCAGCCAGTCATTGAAGGCGCTGCGCTCCGGAAACGGGCCGTAGGGCAAGTAATCCCAGAGTTTCGGGTCAGCTCCGGGGCCCTGCAGGGCGTTGAACAGGTCGTCGCCATGGCGCGCCGGGTCGAGTTTTTCCAGGCGGATGAAGCGGCCTTCGATCAGGGTGGTGGAGGGCGGCGGCACGCCTTTCCAGTCGGCGAGAGAAATCGTCATGCGCGTGGCTCCTTAAATGGCTTTGCGAAACTGGATGAAACCCGGACGCTCGGCGATGCGCTCGTAAAGCTGGATCGCCGTGGCATTGGTTTCGTGGGTCAGCCAGTGCACCTTGCAGCAACCGTCGGCTTTGGCGGTGGCGTAGACGTGTTCGATCAGCAGGCGGCCGACGCCGGTGCCGCGGGTTTGCGGCTCCACCAGCAGGTCTTGCAGATAGCAGGAGTTCTCGATGCTCCAGTTCGAACGGTGGTAGATGAAGTGCACCATGCCCACCGCTTTGCCATCGGCCCAGGCGAGGGCGGCGTGGGTCGGTTCGTTCGGGTCGAGAAAACGCTGCCAGGTGCTTTGGCTGACGGCCTCCGGCAGCTCGGTGTTGTAGAAACGCAGGTAGGCCTGCCACAGCGGCAGCCAGGCCGCGTGATCGGCGGCGCTGACCGGGCGGATGTCGATCTGACTCATGGTGATTTCCTTAACGCATCAAGTGAGCGAGGGTTTGATCGTTGATGTCGGGGCTGGCGGCCAGGCCTTCGCGCACGCCGGCGATATCTTCGGCGCTGCGGTTCTGGCTGAGCTTGCGCTTGCCTTCGAGGCGGTCGATCGGAATGGCGAACCCGACAATGGCCTTGAGCATGCCGTCGATGTAATCGGCCGGGGCATCGTCGACCGACCAGGGCTGGGCGCGGCCTGCTTCATGGCGATCGGTGAGGGTGCTGACGATGTCCAGCAGTCGACCGCCATCGCTGAAGGTTTCGGCGTGACCGTAGGCGTGCACGGCGACGTAGTTCCAGGTCGGCACGACTTTGCCGTGCTCGGCCTTGCTCGGGTAGAAGCCCGGGCTGACGTAGGCGTCGAGCCCCGGGAAAATCAGCATGGCCTCGGCACCGTCACGCAGGTCCTTCCATTGTGGGTTGGCCTTGGCCAGATGCCCGTACAGCGTGCCGTTCGGACCCTGTTCACGATGCAGAAGGACCGGCACATGGCTGGCCTGCAAGCCCTGTTCGCCGTGAGTCACCAGAATGGCGAGGCGGGTGGCGAGGATCAGTTCGTGCAGTTGGGACAGGTCGTCGATGGCAAAGGCGCGTGGCGTGTACATGGAGAGATTTTCCTTGGCGAATGCCTGCATCCTAGGCAGGCTATTGGTCTGTTGTAAGAGCCATTGATGACCAATTTCATAGGTCCATTGCCATGCCCGATTCGACTACGCTGTCGCTGCCGTTCAACCCTGCCGGTATCGAACTCGATCGCCGCAAAGGCCTGAGCCGCCAGCTGTATCAGGCCTTGCGCCTGCGGGTGCTCGACGGGCGCCTGGCCAGCGGCACACGGCTGCCGGCCAGCCGAGATCTGGCGGCAGCGCTGGCGATATCCCGCAACAGCGTAGTGCGCGCCTACGATCAGCTGTATGCCGAAGGCTTTATCGAAGGGCGGGTCGGGGACGGCACTTATGTGGCGCAATTGCCGCAATCGGCGTCACCGGCAAAAAAACTATCCACAAAAGTATCCACAGGGTTTTCAACAAGCTTACCCACAGCGTTATCCACAATTTCGCTCAATTCCACTGGGGATTTATCCAGCAAAGTTATCCACAGCGGTGCGATGCAGCGGCTTGAACAGAACCATTTGCCGACGCCGCCAAGTGGTCCGCCACGGGCATTCAGGGTGGGGGTTCCGGCGTTCGATCTGTTCCCGTTCGACGTCTGGGCCAAGCTGAACGCGGCGTTCTGGCGCAAACCCGACTTGCAGCAACTGTGTTACGGCGACCCGGCGGGAGATGCGCGCCTTCGCGGACTGATCGCCGCTTATTTGCGCAGTTCGCGCGGTATGCAGTGCTCGGCTGAACAAATTGTGATCACCAGTGGAGCACAGCAGGGAATCAGCCTTTGTGCACAGTTGCTGGTGGAGCCTGGCGCCGGGGTGGGCATCGAAAATCCCGGCTACCGCGCGGCGGGTCATGCCTTCGCATTGGCCGGTGGCCGATTGCATGGCATAGCCGTGGACGAGGAGGGCATCGACTGCACGGCACTGGCCGCCGCCGAAGATTGCCGGGTGGCGTATGTCACGCCGTCTCATCAGTACCCGACCGGGGTGGTGATGAGCCTGGCCCGGCGCCTGGAACTGCTGGCCTGGGCCGAGCGCACCGGCGGCTGGATCGTCGAGGACGACTACGACGGCGAGTATCGCTACACCGGCGCACCACTGGCTCCGTTGGCTGCGCTCGATCGACAGGGCCGTGTGCTCTACGTCGGCACTTTTGGCAAAGTCGCGTTTCCTGCGTTGCGACTGGGGTATCTGGTGCTCCCGCCGGGACTGGTGGAAGCCTTTGCACAACGACGCGCGGTGGATGTGCGGCATTCCGAAGTGAGCACTCAGGCGGTGATGGCCGAGTTCATGGCGGCCGGGCATTTCCAGCGGCACATCCGGCGGATGCGTCGGGCAGCCCTGAGCCGGCGCAACACCCTGATCAATGGTTGGCCACAAGGCCTGGCGGGTGTGGGTGAACTGCCGGCCGTGTCCGCCGGACTGCATCTGACGGTGGCGGTCGACAGCGTGGCTCGCGAACAACAATTGATCGAGCAGGCGGCGAGCGTGGAGGTGGAAGTCCACGGTTTGAGCAAGTACTGGCTGCGGGACTCGACGACGCCGATGGATCAGCGCGCCGGCCTGGTGCTGGGATTTGCCGCAGTACCGGAGCCGGCGATCGAGTCGGCTCTGGCCCGCTTGCGTCAGGTCTGGCTCGGTTAGTCGCGACAGGTCACAGTCCGTCGCGACCTGTGGACATCAGCTGAAGAACATCGACGAAGCCAGTGCGTGGCTGATCTCGCTGCGATAGATGGCGATCAGTTCCTGACTTGAACTGTCGCGCTCGATGGCGCCTCCCAGCCGCCTTTGTGCAACGGTCTTCAAATGCGCGGCGGTGAACGAACCGACGGGATCCGCCGGACTGGCGTAGTGGAAATGGGCGTACCAAAGTACCTCGCGGGTTCTGCGATCAAGCACCTCGTACTCGTCCAGAAAGTCTTTCCCGGGCCCTTTGAGTCGACGCCGGGTGGTGACCTTGGCGATGTCCACTTCGCCCTCGCTTTTGAGCCACTCCACCCGCGCCGCCGTGGGCGGTTGTTCCTTGATCATCCGGATGCGGGTATTGCGGCCTGTGTCATGAAGCGTGCTGACTGCGCTCTCGAGAGCATTGCGCAGCGTGACGGCCGCGTCGTTGCGTTCCTCGGTGCGGTTGCTGGCGAGCAGCGACTGATCGATGTGTTTGATGACTTCCCGCAAACGTCCGGCATGCTGCTGGTAGAGGTCCTGGATTTCGGCGGGAATTCTGGGGGCACGTCTGATCTGAGCCTGTATGCGTCGGTCAAATTCCGCGAGCCCGTCGAGTAACGACTGGCCGCTGGCAAGACTGTCCGCCAGTTTGGGCGCAGGCCTTTCGGGCGCGGGACGAGCGGTGACTCTGCGCAGCCACACTCCAGGCGTTTTTTCATGGAAAGTGGCGATGACCTTGCCGGTCAGCGGTGCCTTGACGTCTACCAGCCCCGTGTCCCGGCCGTCGGCGCCTTTGCGTGGCTCGCCGACAATCGTGCCTTTGAAGCGGGTCTTGATGATCTTTTTCGTGGGCGTCGTTACGGGTCTGGACGGACCTGGCACCGGTTCGATGAGGCGCCGCTCCCGCAGAAGGCGGGTCAGGTGGGTCAGCGTGTCCTGGCCGAATTCGGCCACGCGCGTACGTACATGCTCCAGGCGATCGGCAAGGATGTGCTCGGGATACTCGGCAATCAGGTCGACAAAGCGCTGGTCGATGGCGGAAAACTGCTGCGCCAGCATGTCCATGGCCTCGATCCGCTCTCCGAGATTGAGCAGGCTTTCATCGCCGCTCAGATCCAGAGCGCTGCGGATGTTGAGGCTGGCGTCGTTGATCAGTCGATCGAGTGCCATCTGTGCGTCAAGGCTCGGGGCGGGCTCATCTTTCAGGCACAGGTGTTCCGCCAGAGTGATCTGCAACAGTTTCAGATCACTGAGCGTGAAGGGCGGCAGTTTGGCCTTGTAGACACGCGTGACCTCACAGGCTTCCTTGCCCAGCAGGCTGAGCTCCTGGAAGCGCGAGTGGGTGAGCTCGATCTTTTCGATCATGCCCTGAGTCATGTCGGTCATGCGGGTAAAGGATGCCGAGCGCTCAGGGCCACGCACGGGCTGCTCTTCGTCCAGCAGTGTCAGCGTGGTGCGCAAGCCATCGCGAAAGTCCACGGAGTGCTCGTTAAGCCAGGACTGCATCAAAAACAGTTGCAGCGACAGGCGTTCCACCATGGCGGAACGGTAGTTCGGAACGGGTTCCAGCGCATTCAGGGCCTTGAGATCCTGGGTGTGGGCGGCGTATGCCCTGATCTGGGTATCCAGGGTGTCGAGAAAGTGCCGGCGTGCAGCCGCAGCCGTCTGCGGTGTGGCCCCAAGCATGGCCTTGCGTACGTTGATCAATTCTTGCTGTTTGTCTTCCAAGGTGGCTTCGAAGGCGGTCAGCGAGATTTTTTTCTGGTTCAGCCGCTGCTTGTTCTCCTGCTGCATTTTTTTACGCCGGCTACCCAGGCCACCTCCCCGCAGGCGCAATCGCAGGTCGATGAACCACTGCCCCCGTGCATCATGGGTCAGCAGTGGTCCCGTACGAATGACCTCTTGGCGCGAGTCGATGATCTGTATCAGATCATCGTCGTTGATGGACACCTCGAACCAGCGCTCGCCCACCGGTGCGTACCATTTCGCTGCGTGGCTGTAGAGGTGTTGGTGCGGTCCCGCATTCTCGGGCCCGATGAGCGATTCCGGCTTCTCGATCTTCAGGGTGTCGAGGAGCATGCCGAGGGTCGGCTTTGACCGACTCAGGGCGCCTACGGTGACCAGTGAGGTTTCATGGGTGGATGGAAAAGTCGCTCCACCAATGTCCGCAAGGCGCGAGACTTCGGGCTTGAGCAGCTCGGGTTTCATTTCTGGCGCGATGACCGTGCGCTGTCGGGTCTGTCGGTTGGAGGCGGCCCGGTGGGCGAGGATCATGCCCAGCGTGAGCAACACATCGGTCAGGGCCGACCACTCGACGGTCCCCGGTGTTTCGTTTTGCGCATCGATCAAGGATTGCAGATCATCCATGATCTGCCAGACCCACGCGGCGCTACCGATGCTGCGGCCCAGGAATGGCAAGGCTGCGTTGAACAGCATCCAGCCACCGTGCCTGAGCGTTGCCCAGCGTGCTTCGGCGTTGGACACGGACTGGCGGTCGGCCTGGGTGATCAAGGCTTGGGCATTGGCATTGAACAGCGCCATCGCCACATCCGCTTCGAGGGCATTGTCGTGTGCCAGTGAGACCGGCCCGGTCATGTCCAGTGCGACGGTGGGGTCGACCAGCAATTGCGGGAGGGTCCACACCGACATCAGCGCACCCGGGAACACGTACTGGGAATAATTGAAGCGTACGTTATCGGGCAGCCACGCCAGTACCGATTGCCGGAGCGTCCGCGAGTGCTGGATCGCATACAGCAGATTGGTCTGGCCCGGATACTGGATGAGTGGCGGGTCGAGCAGCGGTCGATAGAGCAGGCACGGCCCCTTGTGGGCCTCCTCTGGACCGATGATGAACATGTTGGCCACGGTATCGGTGCTGCCGTTTGTGCGATGGGCCCGAAACGCCAACGGGCGGACCACGATCCTTTGCCCGTTCACCAGCCGGTCACCGGGGGCCGTGGCGAGGGCTGCGACGACATAGCGATAACCTTGTTCATCCAGGCCTCTCTCGCCACGGATCTTGCATTGCAGCGCCAGCAACGCCAGCTCGATTGGTAGCTGATCGGTGTACAGCTTGCGCAGGGCAGGTGCTTCGACCGGATCTTCGATCAACCGGCGCTTGAGCATGGCGGGGTAGACATTGCCGATGTCCACCGTGGTCACCAGAGTTTCCAGGTACTGCGGGGTCATCCAGTCCGGAGTCGGCGAGCCGTCCACATGGCGAACGGTTTTGATGCCCATTGGCAAACCGGCCAGATTCTGCAGCGCCAGTTCGATGAGCGTCAGCGTCAGGGTCTCTGTCTGTCCCGGCACGACAAACGTCCCCCACACGACCAGGCTGGTGATGGTGAGCTCGATGTTCTCGACCCGGATGTCGGATGCCGCCGGGTGATCCTTGCGAATCTGCGCGACCAGTTGTGCCACGGTGTAGGCGTGGAGCGTGGGAATCTCGTGTTGAAAGGATTTGCCGCGGGTGCGGTTCTGCAGGATCGCCAGATCCAGCAGGTGCCGGCTGAAGCAGGTCTGGTCGGCGGTGGAAGCGCTGTCCAGCCAGTCTGGCAGCAGCGGCCGCAGTTGTTCGAAATCAGACGCTGCCCGCGTGTTTGCTGTCAGGCTTTCGCCGACCGGGAGGGCTGAGGTATCGCTTGCGTGCAGTGACTGGCCGAATGCGCCGATGACGTCCGCATCCAGTGCCAGCAGCGTGCAGGCCTGATGGTCGAAAAAGTTGCCATCGGGTTCGAACAGTCGCCACTTCAGGCGGCTCGCGCGGGTCAACGGAGTCAGCAGCGAAGTCAGTGCATTGCCAAGGGCATCGTATGAATCGAAATGGCGAAACCCCTGGGTGACGGAACAGGTGGTGATGATCGTGCGCTGACCCGAAGTGCCCGTCAGAACAGCGATCGGCAATACAGTCAGATGACGGTCTTCCGTGTTGTCATTGCGGTCGATATCGATCAGACACGCACGTGTCTTGTAAGGGTCGTTGTGCAGCCGCTGTCGCCTGTCGGGAAACCGGTACACGGTTCTGACCATGGCCAGTCGTTCGGCGTCCCATCCTTGTGTATCGGCGACGTTCCACTGCTCCCGCAAGGCATCCGACAACTGATACCAGCGTGGCTCATCCGTTGCGGTGGCGGTGTTCCAGTAGGCGAGTTGCTGCTCCTGGTACGCCACGAACAGCAGTGTTGCGAGCTCGTTGATCAGGCGGCCCACTGCTTCGATCTTCACCGGTAGATGAATGATCGGTTCGCTCCCCGGTTGGCGCGTCAGAAAGTGTTCGCCATCAAGCCAGGTCACCGTGGTGCCATGGACGCCCAGACGCACCAGGACGTCGGTGAGTGATTCAAACTGCTCGGGTCCGGCGACGACGTAATCCTCTTCGATGCTCCAGGTGGGGGTCACCACGATTGCCAGTTGCGGGTCGATGTCGAGACTCGGGTACAGGGCCTTCAGCGCCGGGCGCAAGGCATTTGATGCTGCGTCTCTGAGTGACGGTCCGGACAGCAGCCGGGTTTGCAGATCGGCGATGTCGGGGCGGGGAGTTTCAGGCATGTCCGTGTCCTTGTTTGTCGGTAGCGGCGCTCTCCTGCAGCGCCGGGATCGGGACACGTTAAAGGCTTGTCAGGGACAGGGTGCGGTACATGGATACCGCAAAAAAAAGACCCGCGAAGGCGGGTCTTTTCAGTGGCTGGCGTCAGGTGCCGGACTTGATCTTGGTCCACGCCCGGGTGCGTGCCCGCTCCGCGTCGCGCGGCAGCGGTTGCAGGGTGTACAGCGTATTCATCGCCGCATCGGTCGGGTACAGATTGGGGTTGTTGCGGATCGCCGGGTCAACCTGTGCGGTGGCGTCCTTGTTCGGGTTCGGATAGCCGACAAAATCGCTGACCGGCGCGATCACCTGCGGTTGCAGCAGGTAGTTGATGAAGGTGTAGGCGTCCTGCGGGTTCTTCGCGCCTTTCGGAATGGCGAGCATGTCGAACCAGATCGGCGCCCCTTCCTTCGGCAGGCGCATGTCGACCACCACGCCGTTCTTCGCCTCTTTGGCACGGTTGGCGGCTTGCGAGAAGCTGCCGGAATAACCGACCGCGACGCAGATGTCACCATTGGCGATATCGGCCATGTACTTGGACGAATGGAAGTAGGTCACGTACGGGCGAATCTTCATCAGCAGCGCTTCAGCCTTGGCGTAGTCTGCCGGGTTCTTGCTGTTGGGATCCAGACCAAGGTGTTGCAGGGCCAGCGGCAGGATCTCCGACGGCGAGTCGAGCAGGGCGACGCCGCACTGCTTGAGCTTGCTGATGTTTTCTTCCTTGAAGATCAGGTCCCAGCTGTCCACCGGCGCGTTGTCACCCAATGCCGCCTTGACCTTGGCCGGATTGAAGCCGATCAGGATGGTGCCGTACATGTACGGCACGGCGAATTTGTTGCCCGGGTCGTTGGCCTCGATCAGCTTCATCAGTTTCGGGTCGAGGTGGTTCCAGTTCGGCAACTGGCTGCGATCCAGCGGCTGGAACACCCCGGCCTCGATCTGCTTGGCGAGGAACACGTTGGACGGCACCACCACGTCGTAGCCGGAGTTGCCGGTCAGCAGCTTGGCTTCCAGCGCTTCGTTAGTGTCGAAGATGTCGTAGACCAGTTTGGTCTGGCTGTTCTGCGCCTTGAAATCTTCCAGTGCCTTGGGGGTGATGTAGTCGAACCAGTTGTAGACGCGCAGGGTGCGTTCTTCGGCGTGTGCGGCGCCGCTCAGCAGTGCTGCACAGAGCGCGGGGGCGATGAAATGCTTGAGACTTTTCATGACTCGAAACCTTCCAGCACATTCACCGCGTTGATGCCGATTTCTTCTACCGCGTAACCACCTTCCATGACGAACAGGGTCGGCTTGCCGAGGGCTGCAATACGCTTGCCCATGGCCAGGTAGTCCGGGCTGTCGAGCTTGAACTGCGAGATCGGGTCGTCCTTGAAGGTGTCGACGCCCAGCGACACGACGATGATGTCGGCGCCGTAGTTGTCGATCTCCGCGCAGGCCTGATCCAGCGCCGCGCTCCAGACATCCCAGCCGGAACCGGCCGGCAGCGGATAGTTGAAGTTGAAGCCTTCGCCGGCGCCTTCGCCGCGTTCATCTTCGTAGCCGAGGAAGAACGGGAATTCCGCTTCCGGGTGGCCGTGGATCGAGGTGAACAGCACGTCACTGCGCTCGTAGAAAATCGACTGGGTGCCGTTGCCGTGGTGGTAGTCGACGTCGAGGATCGCGACCTTCTTGTGGCCCTGATCGAGGAATGCCTGGGCGGCGATGGCGGCGTTGTTGAGGTAGCAATAACCGCCCATCAAATCGCCGGCGGCGTGGTGTCCCGGCGGACGGCACAGAGCGAAGGCGCCACGGGCGCCGCGCTGGATTTCCGCTTGAGCGGTCAACGCCACTTGCGCCGCGCTGTACGCCGCTTGCCAGGTGCCGGCGGTGATCGGTGCGCCGCCGTCGAAGCTGTAATAGCCGAGCTGGCCGTGCAGGCTGGTGGGTTTGACCTGACGCAGGGTGCGTGCCGGCCAGGTGTAAGGCAGCAAGTCGCCGTCGGTGTTGAATTCGGTCCAGCGCGCCCAGGCGCCTTTGAAGAAGTCGAGGTAGTCGCGGCTGTGGATGCGCTCGATCGGCCCGAGGCCGAAATCCTTCGGCGCCTCGACCGGGCCGAGGTTTTGATTTTTTACCCGTTGCAGCACGTGGTCGGCGCGGGACGGCATCTCGAAGCAAGGCTTGAGTTGCCCGTCGATCAATTCGCAGCGGCCGTGGTGCAGGTGGTGATCGTCAGAGTAGATCGTCAGCATTTGTTGTTCTCCGCAGGGGCTGATTCGGTTGGCTCCAGTGTTGCGGCGCGGGACGAATCGGAGAACGGCCAGAGAGGCCAAAAGGGGATCGATGTGGCCAAAAATACTGACCTGATATCGCCCCTCGACGGTTTAACCGTGTGGGCGGAATTGACTTGGCGCCACACCGCTCCAGCGTACGAAGGCATGGCGGAAGCTCGCGGTCTCGCTGAATCCCAGGGTTTCGGCGATGCGGTAGATCGGCAGTTGATCTTCGCAAAGCATCTGTTTGGCCCGCTCGAAGCGCAGCTCGTCGAGTAGCTCCTGATAGCTGCAACCCATGTCTTTCAGGTGTCGGCGGAGGGTGCGCGGCGAGCAGTTCATCTGCTGCGCCAGACCTTCCAGCCCCGGTGCGGCATTGAGTTGCGCAGTGAGCAACTGACGGATGCGCCCCAGCCACGCCTGGCGGCCGGTGAACTCGGTGTTCTGTTTGCGGCAACGTTCGGCCATGGCCTGATGGGTAATGATGTCGGCCAGCGGCAGCGGCTGGTCGAGCCAGCGTCGGTCGAAGGCAAAGGCGTTGTCCTTGGCGCCGAAATGCACGGGCGCCTTGAAGTGCTCGGCGTAGCTGTCGCGGTAATCCGGCGCGGCGTGTTCGAAGCGGGCGGCCAGTAGAGGAAGCGAATGACCGAGCAGGTCGTCGCAGATGACTTTCAGCGACACCAGACAGAACTCTGCGTTGAACACTGCCATCGACGGACTCTCGCGGTAATCGGCGGCAACGAACCAGACACGCTCGCCGTCGTCTTCCAGGCTCAGCTCGAAAAGTGTTCCCAGCAGCGCCGGATAACGGATCGCCAGGCGCAAAGCGTCACCGAAGGTGGCACAGGTCAGCAGCGCGTAACCGAGGATGCCGTAGCAGGAAACGTGCATGCGCCGCCCCAGTTCCAGGCCGATGTCATGCTTGAGTGCGACTGCGTTGGCGCAGACCTGCATCTCCTGATTGGTGGTGATGCGGGTGTCGGCCCGACTCAGATCCGCCGCGCTGATGCCGCTGCCGGCCAGCAGTGCTTCGCTGGACAGACCTTCGGACTTGAACGTGTTGAGGATCAGCGAGACCGCATTGAGCGTGGTGAGGTGGGAGTGGAGCATAGGATCTTCCAGCCTTGGGATGCTGGAAAGGGCAGCAAGTTGCATGCCGGGCCGAGGGAGCGGCGAAGCTCCCACGGCCGGTTGCGATCAGCTGAGCTCGCCGCACAGGTCGAGTTCGACCAGACGCCGTACTTCAGCCGTCTCAAGGCCTGCGCCGAGTAAAGCATTCAATTTGCCGAACGCTGCCTCACGAGTCATGCCGCCACCGGACAACACGCCAACGCCACGCAAGCGGCTGCCCGCTTCGTAGATATCCAGTTCCACACCGCCTTCATGACACTGCGTGACCGCAACTACCACCACACCCTTATCCCGCGCCCGGCCGAGGCTGGCGAGGAACTCAGGATTGTCGCTCGGCCCGGTACCGCTGCCGTAGCACTCCAGCACCAAGCCCTGAATGCCACTGTCGAGCAGGCCGTCGATGATCTCGGCGCCGATGCCCGGGAACAGCGGCAGCACCGCAACCTTGGCCAGTTGCTTGGGCTGGTTGTAGCTCAGCGCTGCCGGCAGGGAAGTGGCTTTCACGCCGCCGCCCTGACGCTCCAGGCGTTTGAACGGGTGACGGCCGAAGCTGCGCACTTTCGCGCAACGGGTCGGAGCGAGCAGCTCGCCGTGGAAGTACAGATGCACACCTGGCGCCAGACCGTGGCCGAGGGCGACCAGCGCGCCACTGAGGTTTTCCCAGGCGTCGCTGTCGGTGACGCCGGCCGGCAGCATCGAGCCGGTGAAGCACACGCGGGCATGCAGGCCGAGCAGCTGGAAGCTCATGGCAGCGGCGCTGTAGGCCAGGGTGTCGGTGCCGTGCAGGATCAGCACGCTGTCGCAGCCTTGCACATCGACGGCGTCGACGACGGCTTCGCGCAATTGCTGCCAGTAGGCCGGGGTCATATTGGCGCTGTCGATCAGCGGCGACATCTCGCGAAAGCGCCACTGCGGTACGACCAGTTCAGGCTGACTGTGCAGGTAGTCGCGCATCCGCGCTTCGAAACCGGAGGCCGGGGCCAGACCGTTGGCGCTGGCCTGCATGCCGATGGTGCCACCGGTGTACAGCACCATGACGTGCTGGGCGGCAGGGTAAGTCGAGGAATTCATGGGGAGTTCTCCTGAACGAAGACAGCAGGCGGTCGAGCATGACGCTGACCGCCGCTTGTGTCACGCCGGGCGCAGGACCTGCGCCCGGTTTTTTCCCGATCAGCGTTGCGCTGCAGGGATGCCTTGCGCCTGAGCATCAGCCTTGGCAGCAGCCGACGGGCTGGTTGGCCAGGCCTTCAGGTCCAGGTCCAGATCGGCAAATTTGCTGGAGTCGAACACTGGCTGATCGACGCCGGCGCGGCGCTGTTCGTCGTAGTCGCGCATCACACGCATGCCGACCTTGAACAGCAGGGCCAGGGCCACCAGGTTGACGAAGGCCAGGCAGGTCATGGTGATGTCGGCGAAGGCGAACACGGTCGACAGGTCCTGCATCGAACCCCAGACCACCAGCGCCAGCACCAGACCGCGGAACGTCATCAGCGCAACACGGTTGCGGGTGAGGAACTGCAGGCTGTTTTCGCCCAGGTAGTAGTTGTAGAGGATGCAAGTGAAGACGAACAGCGACAGCGCAACGCTGACGAACATGCGGCCCCAGTCACCGACCACGGCGGCCAGCGAGTTCTGGGTCAGGACGATGCCGTCACCTTCGAAGCCCGGGGTGTAGAAGCCCGACAGCAGGATCAGCAGCGCGGTGCAGGTGCAGATCACGAAGGTGTCGAGGAACACGCTGAACGCCTGAACCACGCCCTGAGCGCCAGGGTGCTTCACGGCCGCCACGGCGGCGACGTTCGGCGCACTGCCCAGGCCCGCTTCGTTGGCGAACACGCCACGCTTCACGCCCATGACAATCGCGCTGCCGAGCAGGCCACCGAAGGCCGGGTCGAGACCGAAGGCGCTTTTGAAGATGGTGACCAGCATGGCCGGTACGTGTTCGATCTGGGTGCCGATCACGTACAGGGTCACGGCGATATAGGCCAGGGTCTTGACCGGAACCAGCAGGTCGGACACCGAGGCGATGCGCTTGATGCCGCCGATGAAGGTGATGGCCAGCAGCACCGCCAGGACGATACCGGTGTGTTGCGGGTCAAAGGCAAAGGCGTTCTGCAGCGAGTGGGTCACGGTGTAGGACTGCAGGCCGATGAAGGCGAAGCCGTAGGTCACCAGCAGCAGGATCGAGAACACCACCGCCATGCCCTTGAGCTTCAGGCCGTGCTGGATGTAGTAGGCCGGACCGCCACGGTACAGGCCATCGCCATCGGCGCGCTTGTAGACCTGGGCCAGGGTACATTCGAAGAAGCTGCTGGACATGCCGACCAGTGCGGTCACCCACATCCAGAACACTGCACCCGGACCACCCAGGGTCACGGCGATGCCGACACCGGCGATGTTGCCTGCACCGACGCGGCCGGCGAGGCTGAGCATCAGGGCCTGGAACGAGCTGAGTTGACCGGCGCTGCCTTTGAGGCTGTCACGGAACACCGCGAACATGTGGAAGAAGTGGCGCAATTGAACGAAACGCGAGCGAATCGTGAAGTAGCTACCGAGCCCGACAATGAGCACGATCAGTACTTTCCCTGAGAGGAAGTCGTTGATGACTTCGAGCATGGATTTTTCCTCGCTGTTTATTGTGTAAGCAAATGCTGGATGGTCGGAAACATCGCGTTACACCGGTGCGCGCGCGGCACAACGGGCGAGGCGAGGGTTTCGTCCCGGATCCATATCGCGGGTTTGTTATTAGTTCGGGTTTCGCATGGGTTATGGCCTCGTTACCGACGACCGCTCACGCGAAGAGGGGCGGCACTATACCGATCAGTGCGGCGCCCGTCTGCACGGTTGTGGTGCAAGCGACGAAACGAAGCTTTGAAACACCCGACGTTACCGGCGTCGGGGCTTTTGCGGGATGACTCCCACAGAAGACGATTGTCCTTTCAAATAGTTAAAAAAAAGGGCTTGGGGAATGATCCCCAAGCCCTCAAAAGGTGAGAGGTGTCTAGTCCCTCGACCTGGTGAGCGGTGCTACAAGTAACGCGTCGGATCAGGCCTTCAGAGGCACCAGACGCGGAGCAATCATGTTTTCCGGGCGCAGGATGTCGGCGAGCATGGCGTCGTCGAGCAGACCTTCTTCGCGCACCAGTTCCAGCACGCCGCGGCCGCTTTCAAGGGCGATACGGGCGATGCGGGTGGCGTTTTTGTAGCCGATGTACGGGTTCAGTGCGGTGACCAGACCGATCGAGTGTTCGACCAGTTCGCGGCAGCGCGCTTCGTTGGCGGTGATGCCGACGATGCAGTGCTCGCGCAGCATGTCCATGGCGCGTTGCAGCAGGCGGATCGAGTCGAGGATCTTGAAAGCGATCAGCGGCTCCATCACGTTCAGTTGCAGTTGGCCGCCTTCGGCCGCCATGGTCAGCGCCAGATCGTTACCGATAACCTGGAACGCAACCTGGTTCACGGCTTCCGGGATTACCGGGTTGACCTTGCCTGGCATGATCGAGCTGCCTGGCTGACGCGCCGGCAGGTTGATTTCGTTGATGCCGGTGCGCGGGCCGCTGGACAGCAGGCGCAGGTCGTTGCAGATCTTCGACAGCTTGACCGCGGTGCGCTTGAGCATGCCGGAGAACAGCACGAAGGCGCCCATGTCGGAGGTGGCTTCGATCAGGTCGGCGGCTGGAACCAGCGGTTGACCGCTGATCAGGGCCAGACGCTGTACGGCCAGGGCCTGGTAGCGTGGGTCGGCGTTGATGCCGGTACCGATCGCGGTGCCGCCCAGGTTTACTTCGGTCAGGACTTCCGGGGCCAGCGTCTTCAGACGGGCCAGGTCTTCGCCCATGGTGGTGGCGAAAGCGCGGAACTCTTGACCCAGGGTCATCGGCACGGCGTCTTGCAGCTGGGTACGACCCATCTTCAGGACGTGATTGAATTCTTCACCCTTGGCCGCGAACGCCTGAATCAGGCTGTCGAGGCTGGCCAGCAGCGCGTCGTGACCCAGCAGCAGACCCAGGCGGATCGCGGTCGGGTAGGCGTCGTTGGTCGACTGCGCCATGTTCACGTCGTCGTTCGGGTGCAGGTACTGGTACTCGCCTTTCTGGTGACCCATCGCTTCCAGCGCGATGTTGGCGATCACTTCGTTGGCGTTCATGTTGGTGGAGGTACCGGCGCCACCTTGAATCATGTCGACCACGAACTCTTCGTGGAAATCACCGCGGATCAGACGTGCACAGGCTTCGCTGATGGCAGCGTGCTTGGCTTCGCTCAGGTGACCCAGCTCACGGTTGGCGTCAGCGGCGGCCTGTTTGACCATCGCCAGACCGACAACCAGCTTCGGGTAGTGCGAAATCGGAACGCCCGAGAGGCGGAAGTTGTTCACCGCTCGCAGGGTCTGGATGCCGTAATACGCTTGAGCAGGGACTTCCAGGGAGCCAAGCAGGTCGTTTTCTGTGCGGAATGATGCAGCGGAGGACATGATAGAAATCATCTCGATATGGACCCGGTCTGTGCCGGAACGCTGCGAATGCTAGGCTTGTGGGAATTTTAGGGCCAATGCTGTTAAACACTGCCCTATGCATATTCGGCATAATGCCCGTGTGACGCCGCGTGCGCGGCAGACGTGTGACCTGTTTTGGTGCGTGTCCGGGAGGACGTGATGAATCTGGAAAGCAAATGGCTCGAGGACTTCAGTGCCCTGGCCGCCACCCGCAGCTTCTCGCAGGCAGCCGAACGGCGCTTCGTGACCCAGCCGGCCTTCAGCCGGCGGATCCGCAGTCTGGAAGCCGCGCTGGGCCTGACGTTGGTCAACCGCTCGCGCACGCCGGTCGAGCTGACGGCGGCGGGGCAACTGTTTCTGGTGACCGCGCGCACGGTGGTCGAACAGCTCGGCGAGGTGCTGCGCCATTTGCATCACCTGGAAGGCGGGCAGGGTGAAGTGATCCAGGTGGCGGCAGCGCACTCGCTGGCGCTCGGTTTCTTTCCGCGCTGGATCGCGCAACTGCGCAACGAAGGCCTGAACATCGCCACGCGGCTGGTGGCGACCAACGTTGGCGACGCGGTGCACGCGCTGCGTGAAGGTGGCTGCGATCTGATGCTGGCGTTCTACGACCCGGACGCGGCGATGCAGATGGACCCGGAAATCTTCCCGTCACTGCACCTGGGCCAGACCGAAATGCTTCCGGTGTGTGCGGCGGATGCCAATGGCAAACCGCTGTTCGACCTGGAAGGCGAGGCCAGCGTGCCGCTGCTGGCCTATAGCGCCGGGGCATTTCTCGGCCGTTCGGTGAACGGCTTGCTGCGCCAGCGACAGCTGCGCTTCACCACGATCTATGAAACTGCCATGGCCGACAGCCTTAAAAGCATGGCGCTGGAAGGCCTCGGCATTGCCTGGGTGCCGCAACTGAGCGTGCGGGCCGAACTGGCCCGAGGCGAACTGGTGGTCTGCGGCGGCCCGCAATGGCATGTGCCGCTGGAGATTCGCCTGTATCGCTGCGCACTGGTGCGCAAGGCCAACGTGCGGTTGTTGTGGCGCAAGCTTGAAGGCGGTGCCGCACAATCTTCCTGAATGCGCTGGCGCTGACCTTTGAGTCAATAAAACCGGGGCTTTGGCTCATTTGACAGATGGTCGCCACGGGGGCTGTTTATTGCTTTCTTTGCGGTATACTGCGCGGCCTTCGGCCGGTTCGTCCGGCCATTTTTCCTACAACAAGCCACGCAATCTGCGTGGCTTGTTGTTTTTGACGCGCCTGCGGGCGCCCAGAGAGAAGAGGCGCGACGATGAGTGCACTGGTTGGCGTGATCATGGGCTCCAAGTCCGATTGGTCCACCCTTAGCCACACCGCCGATATGCTGGAAAAGCTCGGCATCCCGTACGAGGTCAAGGTGGTTTCTGCCCACCGCACCCCGGATCTGCTGTTCCAGTACGCTGAAGAGGCCGAAGGCCGCGGCATCGAGGTGATCATCGCCGGTGCCGGCGGCGCGGCCCACCTGCCAGGCATGTGTGCGGCCAAGACCCACCTGCCGGTGCTGGGCGTGCCGGTGCAGTCGGCCATGCTTTCGGGCGTCGATTCGCTGCTGTCGATCGTGCAGATGCCGGCCGGCATCCCGGTTGCCACCCTGGCCATCGGCAAGGCCGGTGCGATCAACGCCGCGCTGCTGTCGGCGAGCATCCTGGGTGCCAAGCATCCACAATTCCACGCGGTACTGAAGACCTTCCGTGCCGAGCAGACGGACAGCGTCCTGGACAATCCAGACCCACGTATTGCCTGAGGTTGTTGAGATGAAGATCGGTGTAATCGGTGGCGGCCAGTTGGGTCGCATGTTGGCCCTGGCGGGCACCCCGCTGGGCATGAACTTCGCTTTCCTCGACCCTGCGCCGGACGCTTGCGCCGCTGCGCTGGGCGAACACCTGCGGGCCGATTACGGCGATCAGGATCACCTGCGTCAGCTGGCCGATGAAGTCGATCTGGTGACCTTCGAGTTCGAAAGCGTCCCGGCCGAAACCGTGGCGTTCCTTTCGCAATTCGTGCCGGTCTACCCGAGCGCCGAAGCCCTGCGCATCGCTCGCGACCGCTGGTTCGAGAAAAGCATGTTCAAGGACCTGGGGATTCCGACCCCGGCGTTCGCCGACATCCAGTCGCAAGCCGATCTGGACGCCGCTGTTGCTTCGATCGGTCTGCCGGCCGTGTTGAAAACCCGCACCCTGGGTTACGACGGCAAGGGCCAGAAAGTCCTGCGCAAGCCGGAAGACGTCGTCGATACCTTCGCCGAACTGGGCAGCGTGCCGTGCCTGCTGGAAGGCTTCGTGCCGTTCACCGGCGAAGTGTCGCTGATCGCCGTGCGTGCCCGCGATGGCGAGACGAAGTTCTATCCACTGGTGCACAACACCCACGACAGCGGCATCCTCAAGCTGTCGGTCGCCAGTTCCGATCACCCGCTGCAGGCCCTGGCTGAAGACTACTCCAGCCGCGTCCTCAAGCAGCTGGACTATGTCGGTGTAATGGCGTTCGAGTTCTTTGAAGTCGACGGTGGCCTAAAGGCCAACGAAATCGCCCCGCGCGTGCACAACTCCGGGCACTGGACCACCGAAGGCGCCGAGTGCAGCCAGTTCGAAAACCACCTGCGGGCCGTTGCCGGTCTGCCGCTTGGCTCGACGGCCAAGGTCGGCGAGAGCGCAATGCTCAACTTCATCGGCGTTGTGCCGCCGGTCGAGAAGGTCATTGCCATCGACGATTGCCATCTGCATCACTACGGCAAGGCCTTCAAGGCCGGGCGCAAGGTCGGTCACGCCAACCTGCGTTGCAAGGACAAGGCGACCCTCGAACAGCAGATCCTCAAGGTCGAGGCGCTGATCGCCGAGTAACGAGAGTTTCATCTGGCAACGGCGGAACCATTAAGGGCCGCCGTTCTCTGATGGCAGGATGCCAAAGTCTGACTAGGCTTTCGCATATCGACCAATTCAGAGGGAAATGCCATGGGAATTATCGGAACCATCTTTATCGGCCTGATCGTCGGCCTGCTGGCACGGTTCCTCAAGCCGGGCGATGACAGCATGGGCTGGATCATGACCATCCTGCTGGGTATCGGCGGTTCGCTGGCAGCCACCTACGGCGGCCAGGCCCTGGGCATTTATCACGCGGGCCAGGGCGCCGGCTTCTTCGGTGCGCTGGTGGGCGCGATCATCCTGCTGGTGATCTACGGCCTGATCAAAAAGAACTGATCCAAAGCGAAAAAGCCCTCTCTGCCAAACCGGTGGAGAGGGCTAGAATGCTCGGCGATTAACTGTTTCCTTTTTCCTACGAGCATCTTCATGCGCCGTCTTCTGTTGACTCTCCTTTTGCTGGGCAGCGGTCTGGCCCACGCCGGCGAACTGCCGGAAACCGACTGGCTGGAACTGATGCCCAAGTCGGATCAGAAAGCCCTCGAGGCCATGCCTGAAATCGATCACAACTCTCCGGAAGCCACCGGAACCTTCACCCAGAAAGGCGGGATGAAGCAGGCCAAGGGTTTGCCGGCGGTGATGTATTCGACCAAGACCGTGGCGTCGATGAACGACAAGCACATCCGCATCGGCGGTTATCCGGTGCCGCTGGAGTCGGACGCCAAGGGCCGCAGCACGCTGTTTTTCCTCGTGCCGTATCCGGGCGCGTGCATCCACGTGCCGCCACCGCCACCGAATCAACTGGTGCTGGTGCGCTACCCCAAGGGTTTGAAGCTGGACGACATCTACACGCCGCTGTGGGTGACCGGCACGCTGAAGATCGAAAAGGTCAGCAATGACCTGGCCGATGCGGCCTATGCGCTGGAAGCGGACAAGGTGCGGGTGGTGCAGGAAAAGGATCTGTAATCCCGAGCAGCAAAAAAAATCGCAGCCCAAGGGCTGCGATTTTTGTTTTCAGAGCGGCTTGCCGCCGACGCTGACGCCCATGGTGTGGCGGGCATCCGGCGCGAGGGTCACGATGTCATCCATCACGTTCGCCGTTTCGATGCACAACATCCGCTGCCAGCCGTCGTTGTCCATGTCGCTGAACGCGGCGGCGCGGTCGATCCAAGGGTTCCAGATCACCGCCGTGCGTGAGCCGGTAGCGGTCAGCACGATGCGCCGCTCCCAGGCCGGATCGACGATGCTCAATTGCGGCGGAGCTTCGAGGTAGATGCGGTCGGTTTCCCCGGCAAAACGCAGGTCGTCTTGCTGGGTGTGCGTCTTCCAGTCATCCAGGGTCTCGATGTAGTTCAGGCCATCCACACCTTCGACGCGTACGTTGCGCACATCACTGACAGCGAAATAGCTATGCAGCGCCTGGCTGATGCTGACGGTGTCGGTGCCACGGTTGTGGCTGGTCAGGCTGATGTGCAGCTGATCATCGAGGCGCAGGGTCAGAGTCAGGTCGACCTGATGTGGCCAACCCGCAAAGCCGCCTTCAGGGTAGGGCAGGGTGAATTCCACCTTCAGGCTTTCGCCCTCGGTTTCGATACCGCCCAGCTCCCAGTCCATCGCCCGGACAAACCCGTGAGCGGCCGCCGGCTCTTCGCTGACGCGCATGGCCTGCACGCTCTGCGGGTTGCGGGCGAAGACGCCGAACCACGGCCAGCACACCGGCACGCCGGCGCGGATGCTCTTGCCGGTCTTGAACACGGCCTTGTCGTTCAGCCAGATCAGCGGCGGCTGGCCGTCAACCTGATAACTGAGGATGTGCGCGCCTTGCTGGGCCACCAGCACTTCGGCCTGACCGTGGCGGATGCGCCAGCAGTTCAGTTCATCCAGTTTCACGGCTTCAACGTTGGGCGTGTTCATGGGACAACTCTCGAATCAGCAACTTGGGACGACTATCGACCTTGAAAGGGCCGCGAGGTTTAACGTGCGCGCGGCGGAACCGAACGGGTGCGACCGCTGCCGTCAATGGCCACGAACACGAACACCGCTTCGGTCACTTTACGCCACTCGCTGGACAACGGATCGTCGCTCCATACCTCGACCATCATCTGGATCGAGCTGCGGCCGATTTCCAGGGTCTGGGTATAGAAGGACAATTGCGCGCCGACGGCCACCGGCACCAGAAACGCCATGCGGTCGATGGCAACGGTCGCGACACGGCCACCGGCGACGCGGCTGGCCATTGCGGTGCCGGCCAGGTCCATCTGCGCCACCAGCCAGCCGCCGAAAATATCGCCGAAGCCGTTGGTTTCGCGGGGAAGCGCGGTGATTTGCAGGGCCAGGTCGCCTTGCGGGATCGGATCTTCTTGTTCGAGCTCTATCATGCCGGGGGTGCCTCTGACCCGTGACTCTTCGTTGGGTATTGCTGGTGGTAGCCGTCTTCAGGAAAAACGATTCAGCACCGAACATACTACGTTCGTCACGTTTTCCATAAGGCGCCTAAAGGGAAACTCTGCGAAACCGGCTGGATCCACGCGCCAAGGCGACCAACGACGTTTTCGCACAGCAACCCCTTACAAGCCGGAGCAGGATTGCGAGTATATCGGTCGGTAGACTCCGCGACGACCATCCGGTTCTCATTTCGACCGTCAAATACGCGCCTCTATGTGCTTTTTCGAACAATTTGCTATGGTGCCGAACCTGCCCGAGCCACAGCCAGCGTTGTTGTGGCGGCAGATCCGACTATAAGAGAAGACCTTGCCATGACCACAGCGCCCTCGAGCATCGCGCAGCCGGACCAACCCGCACGACCCTTGACCCGCAATGACTACAAGACTCTGTCGCTATCGGCCCTGGGCGGTGCGCTGGAGTTCTACGATTTCATCATTTTCGTGTTCTTTGCCACCGTGGTCGGCAAATTGTTCTTCCCCGCCGACATGCCCGAGTGGCTGCGCCTGATGCAGACCTTCGGCATCTTCGCTGCCGGTTACCTTGCGCGACCGCTGGGCGGGATCGTGATGGCGCACTTCGGCGACCTGCTGGGGCGCAAGAAGATGTTCACCCTGAGCATTTTCATGATGGCCGTGCCGACCCTGATCATGGGGCTGCTGCCGACCTATGCGCAGATCGGCATGTGGGCGCCGATCCTCCTGCTGTTGATGCGCGTCATTCAGGGCGCGGCAATTGGCGGTGAAGTGCCGGGGGCGTGGGTCTTCGTTTCCGAACACGTGCCCGGAAAGCATGTCGGCTATGCCTGCGGCACTCTGACCAGTGGCCTGACGGCGGGCATCCTGCTGGGTTCGCTGGTCGCCACCGCGATCAACAGCATTTATACGCCGGTGGAAGTTTCGGATTACGCCTGGCGGATTCCGTTCCTGCTCGGCGGCGTGTTCGGCCTGTTCTCGGTCTACCTGCGCCGCTGGTTGCACGAAACCCCGGTGTTCGCTGAACTGCAACAGCGCAAGGCCCTGGCCGAAGAAGTGCCGCTGCGCGCGGTGCTGCGTGACCATCGTGGGGCCATCGCGGTTTCGATGCTGCTGACCTGGCTGTTGTCTGCCGGCATCGTCGTGGTGATCCTGATGACCCCGACCGTGCTGCAGACGGTCTATCACTTCTCGCCGACGATTGCGCTGCAATCCAACAGCCTGGCCATCGTCTTCCTGAGCCTGGGCTGCATCATTTCCGGCGCACTGGCGGATCGCTTCGGTGCCGGTCGCGTGTTCGTGTTCGGTTGCCTGGGCTTGCTGGCCAGCTCCTGGACGTTCTATCACAGCCTCGCCGATCACCCGGACTGGCTGTTTCCGCTGTATGCACTGACCGGCTTCCTGGTCGGCACCATCGGCGCGGTTCCGTACGTGATGGTCAAGGCGTTCCCGCCGGTGGTGCGTTTCAGCGGTCTGTCCTTCTCTTATAACGTCGCTTACGCCATCTTCGGCGGTTTGACCCCGATGGTGGTCAGCCTGCTGCTGAAAGAAAGTGCGATGGGGCCTGCCTATTACGTGGCGGTGCTGTGCGGGATGGGGATCCTGGTCGGCGCCTGGCTGTGGAGCAAGGGCCGCTGATTCATCCCACACGTCCGGTTACAACTGAAAGGCCAGCCTTCCGACAGGGGATGCTGGCCTTTCATCCAATTGTCATATTTCAGCCATAGAGTGTTCACACGGCCTGCTGATACTTGGCCCCGACTTAACACCCCCTATCTGCTAGGAGTAAGGCATGAAACTGAAGCGTTTGATGGCGGCAATGACTTTTGTCGCTGCTGGCGTTGCGACCGCCAACGCGTTCGCCGCTGTTGACCCGTCGATCCCGAGCTACACCAAGACCACTGGTGTGTCGGGCAACCTGTCCAGCGTCGGCTCCGATACCCTGGCCAACCTCATGACCTTGTGGGCCGAGAACTACAAAAAAGAATACCCGAACGTAAACATCCAGATTCAGGCCGCTGGCTCCGCCACCGCGCCACCTGCGCTGACCGAAGGCACCTCCAACCTGGGCCCGATGAGCCGCAAGATGAAGGACACCGAACTGGCTGCCTTCGAACAGAAATACGGCTACAAGCCAACCGCTATCCCGGTTGCCGTGGACGCCCTGGCTGTCTTCGTACACAAGGACAACCCGATCCAGCACCTGACCATGGAACAGGTTGACGCGATCTTCTCGTCCACTCGTCTGTGCGGCGCCAAAGCCGACGTTAAAACCTGGGGCGACCTGGGCGTGACCGGCGACCTGGCCAACAAGCCGGTTCAACTGTTCGGCCGTAACTCGGTATCCGGCACCTACGGCTACTTCAAGGAAGAAGCCCTGTGCAAAGGCGACTACAAGCCTAACGTCAACGAACAACCAGGCTCGGCTTCGGTCGTGCAGTCGATCAGCTCCTCGCTGAACGGCATCGGTTACTCGGGCATCGGCTACAAGACCGCCAGCGTGAAAACCGTTGCTCTGTCGAAGAAAGGCAGCACCGAGTTCATCGAAGACAGCGAAGAAAACGCCCTGAACGGCAAGTACCCACTGTCCCGCTTCCTGTACGTGTACGTGAACAAGGCCCCGAACAAGCCTCTGGCCCCGCTGGAAGCCGAGTTCGTGAAACTGGTTCTGTCGAAACAGGGCCAGGAAGTGGTAGTGAAAGACGGCTACATCCCACTGCCGGCCAAGGTTGCTGCAAAAGCACTGGCTGACCTGGGTCTGCAGGAAGGCGGCGCTGAAGTCGCAAAAAAGTAACAAACTGAGTCAGGGGTGAACCCCGCCTGACTCCCGTGTGGGGCCCGGCCCGCAAGCGGCCCGGCCCCCACACTCCCCGAATTCTTTTATCCACTGCCAGTGCCCTGCTGGCGGCGGATTTGGTGCGTCACTGCATTGTCATCTTTCTGTCATACAGGATCGCTAGGGTGTGCGCATGAATGATCTGGCCAATTCCAAAATGACTACGAACCCTCCCAAGCGCATTGATTTCAATACGCCTGAGTTGCAACGCAAGCGCCGCATTCGCGCGCTCAAGGATCGCTTCACCCGCTGGTACGTCCTCGTCGGCGGTCTGGCGGTGCTGGCAGCCATCACCCTGATCTTCTTCTTCCTCGCCTACGTCGTCGCGCCCCTGTTCAAGGGTGCCGAACTGACCGCGAAAGACGCCATTACCCCAGCCTGGATGCAAGACGCCGGCAAGCCACTGATGATTTCGCTCGAAGAGCAGAATCAGGTGGCCATGCGCGTTTCCGACAAGGGCCAGGCGCTGTTCTTCGATATCGACAGTGGCGCTGAATTGAAGCGCGTCGATCTGCCGTTGCCGGCAGGCGCCAGTGTGACCTCCATCGGTGAAGACCAGCCGGGCCATCCGCTGGTGGCCGTGGGCCTGTCCAACGGTCAGGCGCTGGTGTTCCGTCACACCTATAAAGTCAGCTACCCGGAAGGCAAGAAAACCATCACCCCGGCGATCGAGTTCCCGTACGGCGAAGCGCCGATTGCGCTGAACGAGAGCGGCGGTGCCCTGGAGCACGTCAGCCTCAACGCCACCGACTCGACCCTGATGCTGGTCGGCTCCACCGGTTCGCAACTCAATGTGCTGTCGCTGACCAGCGAAGAAAACATGATGACCGGTGAAGTCACCAACGAGCAGAAGCGTATCGATCTGCCGCAGATGACCGAGCCTGTGAAAAACATCTTCGTCGACCCGCGCCAGCAGTGGCTGTATGTGGTCAACGGTCGTGCCCAGGCCGACGTGTTCAGCCTGCGCGACAAGAGCCTCAACGGTCGCTACAAGCTGCTGGAAAACGCCGACGCGCAAGTCACTGCCGCCACTCAACTGGTAGGCGGTATCTCGCTGATCGTCGGTGACTCCACCGGTGGCCTGGCCCAGTGGTTCATGGCCCGCGACACCGATGGCGAGCTGCGCCTGAAGCAGATCCGCACCTTCCAGATGGGCAAGACGCCGATCGTTGAAATCACCGCCGAAGAGCGCCGCAAGGGCTTCGTTGCCCTGGATGCCAGCGGCAAGCTCGGCGTGTTCCACAGCACCGCGCACCGCACCTTGCTGGTCGATCAGGTGGTCGAAGGCCAGGGCCTGTTCGGTCTGTCGCCACGGGCCAACCGTGTGATCGTCGAAGCCGGCGGCAAGCTGCAACCGCTGCTGCTCGACAACCCGCACCCGGAAGTGTCGTGGAGCGCGCTGTGGAGCAAGGTCTGGTACGAGAACTACGACGAGCCTAAATACGTCTGGCAATCGACTGCGGCCAACACTGATTTCGAACCGAAACTGAGCCTGTCGCCACTGACCTTCGGCACCCTGAAAGCCGCGTTCTACGCGATGCTGCTGGCTGCACCGCTGGCGGTTGCCGCGGCGATCTACACCGCGTACTTCATGGCTCCGGGCATGCGCCGCAAGGTCAAACCGGTGATCGAGCTGATGGAAGCGATGCCGACGGTGATCCTCGGCTTCTTCGCCGGCCTGTTCCTCGCGCCGTATGTGGAAGGGCATCTGCCGGGCATCTTCAGCCTGCTGATGCTGCTGCCGATCGGCATCCTGGTGGCCGGTTTCACCTTCAGCCGCCTGCCTGAATCGATCCGCCTGAAAGTCCCGGACGGTTGGGAAAGTGCGCTGCTGATCCCGGTGATCCTGTTCGTGGGCTGGCTGTCGCTGTACATGAGCCCGTTCATGGAGAACTGGTTCTTCGGCGGTGACATGCGCATGTGGATCTCCCACGACCTGGGCATCACCTACGACCAGCGCAACGCACTGGTGGTCGGTCTCGCCATGGGCTTCGCGGTGATCCCGAACATCTACTCGATCGCCGAAGACGCCGTGTTCAGCGTGCCGCGCGGCCTGACCCTGGGCTCCCTGGCCCTCGGTGCCACGCCGTGGCAGACCATGACTCGCGTAGTGATCCTGACCGCCAGCCCGGGCATCTTCTCGGCCCTGATGATCGGCATGGGCCGTGCAGTCGGCGAGACCATGATCGTGCTGATGGCCACCGGCAACACCCCGGTCATGGAAATGAACCTGTTCGAAGGCCTGCGCACCCTGGCGGCCAACGTCGCGGTGGAAATGCCGGAGTCGGAAGTCGGCGGCAGCCACTACCGCGTGCTGTTCCTCTCGGCGCTGGTGCTGCTGTTGTTCACCTTCGTCATGAACACCCTCGCGGAACTGATTCGTCAGCGTCTGCGCAAGAAATACTCGTCGCTTTAAGAAAGGTAGAAGTCTGTGAAACAGAACTCCCTGAATGGATGGTTCAAGAGCGGCGCCCCGGGCGTCTGGATCAGCGGTGGCGCGGTGTCCATCGCGGTCATCATGACCATTGGCCTGCTGGCGGTGATTGCCGTGCGCGGTCTGGGTCACTTCTGGCCGGCGGACCTGATCCACGCCAGCTACAACGTCCCCGGCCAGGGCAATCACCTGGTCATCGGCGAAGTGGTGCAGAAGGAAGAAGTGCCCCGCGCACGCCTGAAGAGCGCCGGCTTGCCGGTGCCTGACCAGGGCCCGGAATTCATGACCCGCGAGCTGATCAAGGTCGGCAACCGCGACCTGAACGGCAACGACTTCACCTGGATCGTCGGCGAGTGGCTGACCGACCAGAAGAACCCGCCGGAGCTGATGGCGCTGGAGCGTCGTGAGTGGGGCAACTTCTACGGCTACCTGGTCAACGTCAAACAGGACGGCAAGGTCATCGCCGAAGGCGAAGCGGCCTGGCCCGAGCTGCAGGCGCGGATCAACCGTGTGAACGGCCTCGCCGCGCAACTCAAGACCCTGGAAAAAACCGACATCGGCGCGATCAACGCCGGTCTCGAGCGCATCCGTCTGCATGGCCGCAAACTGGAACTGGAAGGCAAGCTCGACGCCACCGCGCAAGCGGACATGGACGCCGAACGTGCCGAGCTGAACGCCCGCTATCAGGACGTCGAAGCCCGTCTGGCCGATCTGCACGCGCAGTTCAACCGCGACGCCCTGACCGCTCGCGATGCCAACGGCAAGGAGATCGAAATCGGCCTGGGCAAAGTGGTTCACGCCTACCAGCCAAACGCGATGGGCACCTTCACCAAGGTCGGCTTCTACTTCAGCAAGGTCTGGGAGTTCCTGTCCGACGACCCGCGTGAAGCGAACACCGAAGGCGGGATTTTCCCGGCGATCTTCGGCACCGTGATGATGACCCTGATCATGGCGATGATCGTGACCCCGTTCGGCGTGCTGGCGGCGGTGTACCTGCGTGAATACGCCAAGCAGAACACCCTGACCCGGGTGATCCGGATCGCGGTGAACAACCTGGCGGGTGTTCCGGCCATTGTTTACGGCGTGTTCGGTCTGGGCTTCTTCGTTTACGTGCTGGGTGGCTCGCTCGACCGTCTGTTCTTCCCGGAAGCGCTGCCGGCACCGACCTTCGGTACACCGGGCCTGCTCTGGGCTTCGTTGACCCTGGCGCTGCTGGCGGTGCCGGTGGTGATCGTGGCCACCGAAGAAGGTCTGGCGCGTATCCCGCGTACCGTGCGTGAAGGCTCGCTGGCCCTCGGCGCGACCAAGGCTGAAACCCTGTGGAAGATCGTTCTGCCGATGGCCAGCCCGGCGATGATGACCGGCATGATCCTCGCCGTGGCCCGTGCCGCCGGTGAAGTGGCGCCGCTGATGCTGGTGGGTGTGGTGAAACTGGCGCCGTCGCTGCCGGTGGATGGCAACTACCCGTACCTGCACCTGGACCAGAAGATCATGCACCTGGGCTTCCACATCTACGACGTCGGCTTCCAGAGCCCGAACGTCGAAGCCGCACGACCGCTGGTGTACGCCACCGCGTTGCTGCTGGTGCTGGTGATTGCCGTGCTCAACCTGTCGGCAGTGTGGATTCGTAACCACCTGCGCGAGAAGTACAAGGCGCTGGACAGCTGATCGCCGTCACAAGAATTGAAGGGCTGCCGGCCTGATTCCCGGCAGCCAACCGAACCGAATTTGTTAGCACAGGGGATCTCCCATGCAGCACGAAACACATACCCACGGCATCAACATGTCTGCCCTGGGCCGCGACAAGCAGAGCCTGAACCTCGAACAGGAAACCGTGGCCATCGAAGTGCCGGGCCTGAGCCTGTTCTACGGCGAGAAACAAGCGCTGTACGACGTCAGCATGAACATCCCGAAACAGCGCGTGACCGCCTTCATCGGCCCGTCCGGCTGCGGCAAGTCTACGCTGCTGCGTACCTTCAACCGCATGAACGACCTGGTGGACGGCTGCCGCGTCGAAGGCGCGATCAACCTGTACGGCAACAACATCTACCGCAAGGGCGAGGACGTGGCCGAGCTGCGTCGCCGGGTCGGCATGGTGTTCCAGAAGCCCAACCCGTTCCCGAAGACCATCTACGAAAACGTGGTCTACGGCCTGCGCATCCAGGGCATCAACAAGAAGCGCATTCTCGACGAAGCCGTCGAGTGGGCACTGAAGGGCGCGGCCCTGTGGGACGAAGTAAAAGACCGTCTGCATGACTCGGCACTCGGCCTGTCCGGCGGTCAGCAGCAGCGTCTGGTGATCGCCCGTACCATCGCCGTGGAGCCGGAAGTGCTGCTGCTCGACGAACCGTGCTCGGCCCTCGACCCGATCTCGACCCTGAAAGTTGAAGAGTTGATCTACGAGCTCAAATCCAAGTTCACCATCGTCATCGTGACCCACAACATGCAGCAGGCGGCGCGGGTGTCCGACTACACGGCGTTCATGTACATGGGCAAACTGGTGGAATTCGGCGACACCGATACCCTGTTCACCAATCCGGCCAAGAAGCAGACCGAAGACTACATCACCGGTCGTTACGGCTAGCAGACGCTGGTTGTCGCTCACTGAATTGACGCTCGCACCTTACCGGACGCTCCAAGGACGCCAACATGATTAGTAAAGAAGGCCTTACCCATCACATTTCCGCGCAGTTCAACGCCGAACTGGAAGAAGTGCGCAGCCACCTGCTGGCCATGGGCGGGCTGGTCGAGAAGCAAGTCAACGACGCGGTCACCGCGCTGATCGAGGCCGACTCGGGCCTGGCCCAGCAGGTGCGCGAGATCGACGACCAGATCAACCAGATGGAACGCAACATCGACGAAGAATGCCTGCGCATTCTGGCCCGTCGTCAGCCGGCGGCGTCCGACCTGCGTCTGATCATCAGCATTTCCAAGTCGGTGATCGACCTGGAACGTATCGGCGACGAAGCGACCAAGATCGCCCGTCGTGCGATTCAGCTGTGCGAGGAAGGTGAAGCACCGCGCGGTTATGTCGAGGTGCGTCACATCGGCGACCAGGTGCGCAACATGGTCCGCGATGCGCTGGACGCGTTTGCCCGCTTCGATGCCGATCTGGCGCTGTCGGTGGCGCAGTACGACAAGATCATCGACCGCGAATACAAGACCGCCCTGCGCGAGCTGGCGACCTACATGATGGAAGACCCGCGCTCTATCTCGCGGGTCTTGAGCATCATCTGGGTGCTGCGTTCGCTGGAGCGGATCGGCGACCACGCGCGCAACATCTCGGAGCTGGTGATCTACCTGGTGCGCGGCACCGACGTGCGCCACATGGGCCTCAAGCGCATGAAGGAAGAAGTTGAAGGGACAAGCGGCGAAACCGCTAATGTTCCGGGCGATGCTGACGATAAGTAAGATTGCCTGAGAAAAGCGCCCGGCCCTTTGGCCGGGCGTTTTTGTTTCTGCTTTTCATAGGCAGAAGCGAATTAAAAAGCAGCACCCGCGAACGAAAAGTCCCGGCGTGACTGAAGAGTTTTGGCAATGTGCCATCAGCCAGCGTTATGCTTGCCGGGATTTTAATAGGGGTGTTGGATGAGCAAGATCAGTGTGTTGGTCGTGGACGATGCATCGTTCATTCGTGACCTGGTGAAAAAGTGCCTGCGTAATTACTTCCCGGGGATCCGCACCGAGGACGCCGTCAACGGTAAAAAAGCCCAGGCCATGTTGGCCAAGGAGGCTTTCGACCTGGTGCTGTGCGACTGGGAAATGCCGGAAATGTCCGGCCTCGAACTGCTGACCTGGTGCCGTGAGCAGGACAACCTCAAGACCATGCCGTTTATCATGGTCACCAGCCGTGGCGACAAGGAAAACGTGGTGCAGGCGATTCAGGCCGGCGTTTCCGGTTACGTCAGCAAACCGTTCACCAACGAGCAACTGCTGACCAAGGTCAAACAGGCCCTGAACAAGATTGGCAAGCTCGATGCCCTGATGAACAGCGCTCCGACCAAGATGAACTCGGCGTTCGGCAATGACTCCCTGAGCGCACTGACCGGCGGCAAGGCTGCAGTGGTCGGCTCCGCACCGGCTGCGCCTGCGGCCAACCCGTTTGCCAAGCCTGCCGCTGCCGCCCCAGCACCTGCCGCTGCGCCACAGCGTGGCCTGCTCAACAGCCCGCCCGTGAAAGCCCCGGCAGCCTCTGCGGCTCCGGCCAGCGGCCGTGGCCAGGGTCAGTTGCGTCTGCCAAGCGGCACCCAGCAATGCGTGATCAAGGCCCTGAGCATCAAGGAAGCGCTGCTGGTGGTGAAGCGCACCGACACCCTGCCGCAGATCCTCGACAGCGCCGTGCTCGATCTGGAGCAGGGCGACAACGCCGAAATCGCCCGCCTCAACGGCTACCTGCACGCCGTGGTCGCCCACGAGCCGAAACCGGACAGCGACTGGTTGCAACTGACCTTCCGCTTCGTCGACCAGGACGCGCAGAAGCTCGACTACATCTCCCGCCTGATCGCCCGCGGCACGGCGCAGAAGCACTTCGTTCCGGGCGCGTAAGCGTCGCGGGCAAAAGAAGACCGCCGCCTGACACAGGCTGCGGTCTTTTTTCATGCTGTGCCAAATTTGAAACATCTGTCGACTAGCCTGGTCTGCTTCAGCTGCTAGGCTCATTCCCAGGCCTTACTCGACAGAACTTTTGCCCATGCCCCTGCGCCTGCTGTTTTTCTGTGGTCTGTTAATGGCCTCCACCTCGACTGTGGCCATGACGATCTACAAATCCACCGATGCCAACGGAGTGGTTTCGTACAGCGACCGTCCGAGCAAAGGCTCCCAGGTGTTCGTGTTTCAGGACCGGATGGTCGAGAGGCTCGAGCGTCAGGTCTATCTCGACATCAAGAAGCAGAAGGGCACCGACGTGGTGTTCGTGCGCAACGACCTGTATGCACCGGTGGAGGTCGCACTGGCGTTCACCGGAATGAGCAATGTGCGAGGCGCGCCGACGGAAACGATCCGCCGGGTGCTGCCGGCGCGCAGCAATACGCGTCTCGCGTTGCTGACGGCGCTGTCCGGCGGCAAGCCGTTGGTTTACACGCCGCAGTTCCAGTATTCCCTCGGCGACCCCGCTGGCGCCGCCCAGAGCTATCGCTATCCGTTTCCCTGGCGTGGCGGGCCGTTCCGTCTGAGTCAGGGTGCCAACGGCGACTACAGCCACTACGGGCCGAAGAACAAATATGCGATGGACATCGCCATGCCGGTGGGCACGCCGATCATCGCGGCGCGGGCCGGGGTGGTGGTGAAGATCGAGAACTCGCAGAACGGGCGCGGCACCGATCCTTCCGGCAATTTCGTGCGGGTGCTGCACGACGACGGCACGATGGGCGTGTACCTGCATCTCAAGCAAGGGTCGGTGAGTGTGCGGGAGGGGCGGCGTGTGGCGGTGGGCAGTCCGCTGGCGCTGTCCGGCAACACCGGCAACAGCAGCGGCCCGCACCTGCACTTCGTGGTACAGCGCAATACCGGAGGGGGGCTGGTGTCGATTCCGTATCAGTTCAACCAGCCGCTGGGGGCGTTGCCCAACTTTGCGTTGGGCAAGCGGTAATCCCCGTCAGTCGAGCATCAGCACCTTGGCCAGAATGATCTTCGGGCCTTTCATCTTCTTGATGATGATCCGCAGGCCTTCGACTTCCAGCACTTCTTCCTCTTCCGGTACCCGTTTCAGGGTTTCGTAGATCAGCCCGGCGAGGGTTTCGGCTTCGATGTGATCCAGGTCGATACCCAGCAGGCGCTCGACCTTGAACAGCGGCGTATCGCCCCGCACCAGCAGTTTGCCCGGCTGGTAGGCGAGGATGCCGCGCTCGGCCTTGCGGTGTTCGTCCTGGATGTCACCGACCAGCACTTCCAGCACGTCTTCCATGGTCAGGTAGCCGATGATGTTGCCGTCGGCTTCTTCGACCACGGCGAAGTGCGAGCCGCCCTTGCGGAACTGCTCCAGCAACTGCGACAACGGCATGTGCCGCGACACGCGCTCCAGCGGGCGGGTCAATTCGGCGAGGTTGAACGACTCGGGAATGTGGTCCAGCGCTGCCAGTTCCAGCAGCAGGTCCTTGATGTGCAGCAGGCCGACGAATTCCTTGCGCTCGCTGTCGTACACCGGATAGCGGCTGAACTTGTGGCGACGGAACATCGCCAGGATTTCTTTCAGCGGGGCGTTGAATTCGAGGGTGATCAGGTCTTCCCGGGAATTGGCCCAGTCGACCACTTCCAGTTCGCCCATTTCCACCGCCGAGGCCAGCACGCGCATGCCCTGGTCGCTCGGGTCCTGGCCACGGCTGGAGTGCAGGATCAGTTTCAGTTCTTCACGGCTGTAATGGTGCTCGTGATGCGGGCCGGGTTCACCCTGGCCAGCAATGCGCAGGATGGTGTTGGCGCTGGCATTGAGCAGGTAGATCGCCGGGTACATGGCCCAGTAGAACAGATACAGCGGCACCGCCGTCCACAGCGACAGCAGCTCGGGTTTGCGGATCGCCCAGGACTTGGGTGCCAGCTCGCCGACCACGATGTGCAGGTAGGAAATGATGAAGAACGCGGTGAAGAACGAGATGCCTTTGACCACTTCCGCCGACTGCACGCCGACCGCGCTCAGCAGCGGCTCGAGAATGTGCGCGAACGCCGGCTCGCCGACCCAGCCGAGGCCGAGGGAGGCGAGGGTGATACCGAGCTGGCACGCCGAGAGGTACGCATCGAGCTGACTGTGTACGGTGCGCAGGATGTGCCCGCGCCAGCCGTGCTGTTCAGCGATGGCTTCGACCCGGGTCGAGCGCAGTTTGACCATGGCGAATTCCGCCGCAACGAAGAAGCCGTTGAGCAGAACCAGGATCAGAGCGAAAAGAATCATGCCGAAATCGGCGAATATTGTTGCGAGGGACAAGCCAGGGGAAGGGTCCATGATGGAGTTTTGCGGGTTCCGTGTGATTCGTAAGGGAGAAAAAATCGCGCCTGAAAGGCAGGCGCAAGTCAGCCAATGTAGCGGCTGACCTGGCGATTGCCTAGTCCGGCATTACTCAGCGGCGCTGATGAGCCGTGCCTGGGCGACCTGCGCCGGGGCGAAATGGCAGGTGAACGTGCTGCCGTGGCCGGGCACGCTGCTGATCTCCATTCGGGCGCGATGGCGCAGCAACACGTGTTTGACGATGGCCAGGCCCAGGCCCGTACCGCCGGTGTTGGAGTTGCGGCTGGAGTCGACGCGATAGAAGCGTTCGGTCAGGCGCGGCAGGTGTTTGCTGTCGATGCCGATCCCGGAATCCTGCACGCTCAGGTGCGCGCCCTGATCGTCGCCCCACCAGCGGATGCGGATATTGCCTTCGGCCGGGGTGTATTTGACGGCGTTGAACACCAGGTTGGAAAACGCGCTGCGCAGTTCCGCCTCGCTGCCCTTGAGCAGGATGCTGGCGTCGGCTTCCAGGGTGATTTTCTGATTCTTCGAGCCCGACAGCTGCTGTGCATCGCTCTTGATCGACTGCAACAGGGTGTCAATGTGCACGGGCTGGTTGTCCGACGGGTAATCGGTGGCTTCCAGTTTGGCCAGCAGCAGCAAGTCGTTGAGCAGGGTCTGCATGCGCCCGCCCTGTTGTTGCATCTGCTGCAGGGCGCGGCTCCAGCGCGGGTTCACTTCCTCGACGTTGTCGAGCAGGGTTTCCAGGTAGCCGCAGATCACCGTCAGCGGGGTGCGCAGCTCATGGGAGACGTTGGCGATGAAGTCCTTGCGCATCTGTTCCAGCTGATGGATGCGCGTGACGTCGCGCACCAGCATCAAGTGTTCGTTGTTGCCGTAGCGCGTGAGGTACATCTGGATGCGCACGCGGTCGTTGGTCGGCGAGGGGATTTCCAGCGGCTCGGCGTAGTTTTCCTGCTCGAAGTATTCCTTGAAGCGCGGATGGCGGACCAGGTTGGTCACTGGCTGGCCGCTGTCTTGCGGGGTCTTGAGGCCGAGCAGGGTTTCGGCGGCGCGGTTCCACCATTCCAGGTTGCCGTCGCTGTCGAGCATGATCACCGCATCTTTCAGCGCGGCGGTGGACTCCTGAACGCGGTCGATCACCGCTTGCAGGCGTCCGCGCACCCGTTGGTCGCGGCGTTGCAGGTGGTAGATGCTGTCGAACACTTCACCCCACAGGCCGTAGCCGTCGGGCGGTGCTTCATCGGGTTGGTGCAGGCGCAGCCATTCGTGCAGGCGCAGCAGTTGCTTGAGCGTCCAGGCCAGGTACAGGCCCAGTCCCGCCGCGAGGCTCCAGCCGTAGTAGCCGGTGATCAGGCCGATCACCAGGCAGCCGGTGACCAGCAACAGCATGTGGCGAATCAGGGTGCCATGCCAGTTTTGATTCACGGGAAATACGGTCCTTGTCAGCGAGTCTGGCGGTCGGCTCAGGCCTTGGTGGAGAACCGATAGCCGGTGCCGCGCACGGTTTGTACCAGATTTTCGTAGGCGTCGCCGAGGGCCTTGCGCAGGCGCCGGATGTGCACGTCGACGGTGCGCTCTTCAACATAGACGTTGCCGCCCCAGACCTGATCCAGCAACTGGCCACGGGTGTAGGCGCGTTCCTGGTGGGTCATGAAGAATTGCAGCAGACGGTATTCGGTCGGGCCCATCTCGGCCGGACGGCCATCGATGGTCACGCGGTGGCTGATCGGGTCGAGCAGCAGGCCGCCGACTTCGATCGGCGCTTCGCCATCGGTCGGGCCGGCGCGGCGCAGCACAGCCTTCAGGCGTGCCACCAGTTCGCGTGGGGAAAACGGTTTGGTGATGTAGTCGTCGGCGCCGACTTCCAGACCCTGGATCTTGTTGTCCTCTTCGCCCTTGGCGGTGAGCATGATGATCGGGATGTCCCCGGTCAGCTCGTCACGCTTGAGGCGGCGGGCCAGCTCGATGCCGGAGGTGCCGGGCAGCATCCAGTCGAGCAGGATCAGGTCCGGCTTGCGGTCGACGATAATGGCGTGCGCCTGCTGCGAGTTCTCTGCCTCGAGGCAGTCATAGCCGGCCATTTCCAACGCAACGGCGATCATTTCGCGAATGGGCGCTTCGTCGTCGACGATCAGAATGCTCCTGCCAACCATGCCTTAATCCTCTTGTCATTTAACTGTCTTGCGCCGCATTAGATAACGGAATTATTGCAGTCGTGTGACAGTATTTTAGTCCGGCGGCGATTGTGCAAATCCTGAACTAAGCTCTAAGTCCGAATCCTGACAACCACAAAAGAAGGTTTCCATGACTCAAATGACTGCTTCCTTTAAAGCTCTGCTGATGGCTGCTGCCGTTGCTCTGCCTGCCATGGCATTCGCTGCCGACCCGGTAATGATGAAAGATGGCATGATGACCGATCATAAAGGCATGACTGTCTACACGTTCGACAAGGACATGGGCGGCAAATCGATGTGTAACGGTGAATGCGCCAAGATGTGGCCACCAATGATGGCTCCCGCAGGTGCCAAGGCCGAAGGCAAATTCATGCCGATCAAGCGTGATGACGGCATGATGCAATGGTCTTACGACGGCAAGCCGCTCTATACGTTTATGAAGGATGAAAAGCCTGGAGACATGAAGGGCGAAGGCTTCAAAGATATGTGGCATATGCCGAAGCACTGATCCACGTCGATTGATTTGAACCGTTAAAAGATCGCAGCCTGATGGCTGCGATCTTTTTCAAACGTCAGTGCAACGCGTAATCCAGCACGATCCCGACAAAAATCGCCAGACCGGCCCAATGGTTGTGCAGGAACGCCTTGAAGCAGCGCATCCGGTCCCGGTCGCGGGTGTACCAGAACTCCCACGCATAGCACCCGGCAGCCACCAGCAGGCCGAGGTGGAACCACGTCCCCAACTCGAACTTCGACCCGGCCAGCAACAGGCAGCCCAGTGACAGCGCCTGCAGGGTCAGGATGATCACCCGGTCCGCCTCGCCGAACAGGATCGCCGTGGATTTCACGCCGATCTTCAGGTCATCGTCGCGGTCGGTCATCGCGTAATAAGTGTCGTAGCCCACGGTCCACAGCAGATTGGCGATCCACAGCAGCCAGGCCGTCGCCGGCAGCTCACCGGTCTCGGCGGTGAACGCCATTGGCATGCCCCAGGAAAACGCCGCCCCCAGCACCACCTGCGGGTAATAGGTGTAGCGCTTCATGAACGGATAGGTGAACGCCAGCGCCAGACCGCCCAGCGACAGCCAGATCGTCGCGGCGTTGGTGCACAGCACCAGCAGGAAACTTACGCCCATCAGCAGGGCGAAGAACACCAGCGCCTCTTTCGAGCTGATCCGCCCGGCGGCCAGCGGGCGTTCGGCGGTGCGCTTTACATGGCCGTCGACCTTGCGGTCGGCCCAGTCGTTGATCACGCAGCCGCCGGCACGGGTCAGCACCACGCCGAGGACGAAAATCACGACGTTGGCCAGCGACGGCGAACCTTTGCCGGCAATCCACAGCGCCCAGAGCGTCGGCCACAGCAGCAGGTAGATGCCGATCGGCTTGTCCATGCGGGTCAGCTGGATGAAGTCCCAGGCGCGCGGGTTCAGGCGATTCAGGGATTTGAGCAGGCTTTGATACATCAGCAGTTCTCCGGACGGGCGCGGACGGCTTCCCACAGCGTAGGCAGGAAAATCTCCGCCACCAGTACGCTCAATGCACCACGGTCGAAACGCGAACGACGGCCCCACAGACCGTTGGCCCGAGAGTCCTCGGGCAGCCAGTGTTCCGGGTAATGGCAGACTTCAATGGCGCGGCGCTGAAACGCGTGATCGCAGAACAGCAGTTCGCCCAGCGAGCGGCTGCCCAGTTCATCCATATGCAAGCCGTCGCCCTGCAAGGCACTGCGCGACGCCACGCTGCGGGCGAACACCCAGGCCTCGCCATGACCGCGCAAATACACCTCGCGCACCCAGCCTTCGCTGCCTTCGGCCAGGTCCAGCGCCGCGCACTCGTCGTCGCGCAGGGTCTGCCAGCCTTCGAACAGCGGCGTGACGCTGAAGCCGTCATCGGACAGGCGGGTCAGGCGGCGGGTCAGGGAGCCTTCGTCGAACAGCCAGTCGAGCGTGGACGTGTCGGGGAGGGGTGTCAGGTGGCTTTGCAGGCGCCACAACGGGGCGTTTTTGAGTTGCACAATGAGTCATTATTGGCAGCAAATGAGGCGGCGAGCTTACCATGGCGCACCGCGAATTTGATTGATCCGGGCCGCCATTGCGCCGAACAGGCTTGCATCTGGCCGGTACCATCAGTACAAAACGCCCTGAGCCGGATGGCAGTGCTGCACCATCGACCGTCCGCGCCGGCTAAAGCCTGAATCCTGAGGAAGTACCTGAATGAAAAAGTGGCAATGTGTGGTCTGCGGCCTGATCTATAACGAAGCCGACGGCTGGCCGGATGACGGCATTGCGCCGGGCACCCTGTGGCAGGACGTGCCGGAAGACTGGCTGTGCCCGGACTGCGGCGTCGGCAAGATGGACTTCGAAATGATCGAAATCAACTGAGAAAACACTGAGGAGTAGGGCATGAGCGCACCTGTCGTAATCGTTGGCACCGGGCTTGCGGGTTACAACCTGGCCCGCGAGTTTCGCAAACTCGATGGCGAAACCCCGCTGCTGCTGATTACCGCCGATGACGGTCGTTCCTACTCCAAGCCGATGCTCTCCACCGGCTTCGGCAAGAACAAGGACGCCGACGGCCTGAGCATGGCCGAACCGGGCGCCATGGCCGAGCAGTTGAAGGCCGAGATCCGCACCCACACCCGCATCAGCGGCATCGACCCGGGCCACAAGCGCCTGTGGATCGGCGAGGAAGCGGTGAGTTATCGCGACCTGATCCTCGCCTGGGGCGCCGAAACCGTGCGCGTGCCGATCGAAGGCGATGGCGGGGATCTGGTGTTCCCGATCAACGATCTCGAAGACTACGCACGTTTTCGCGCGGCAGCGGCGGGCAAGCGTCGGGTGTTGCTGCTCGGCGCAGGTCTGATCGGCTGTGAGTTCGCCAACGACCTGATCCTCGGCGGCTACGAAGTGCAACTGGTTGCGCCGTGCGAGCAGGTGATGCCGACCCTGTTGCATCCGTCCGCTGCCGCAGCGGTGCAGGCCGGGCTGGAAAGCCTTGGCGCGCGCTTCCACCTCGGCCCGGTGCTGACCCGTTTGCAGAAAGTCGCGGATGGACTGGAAGCACACCTCTCCGATGGTCAGGTGATTTCGTGCGATGTGGTGGTGTCGGCCATTGGCCTGCGCCCACGGATCGATCTGGCAGCGGCTGCCGGCATCCAGACCAACCGTGGCGTGGTGGTCGACCGCCATCTGCAAACCTCTCACGCCAATATTTACGCCCTGGGCGACTGCGCCGAGGTCGACGGGCTGAATCTTCTGTACGTCATGCCCCTCATGAGTTGTGCGCGAGCGCTGGCACAGACCCTGGCCGGCAACCCGACCGTGGTGAACTACGGACCGATGCCGATCACCGTGAAAACCCCGGTCTGCCCGTTGGTGGTTTCGCCGCCGCCACGGGGCCGCGAAGGCGTCTGGACCGTCGAAGGGCAGGGCGCCGATGTCAAGGCGCTATGTCACGACGCGCAAGGGCAATTGCTCGGTTACGCCCTGACCGGCGCGGCGGTGATGGAAAAACTCGCGCTGAACAAACAGCTTCCGGCCTTGCTGGCGTAAATACTGGTCGTTCTGTCGGAATCACCCCGCTTTTGCCCCCACAAAGGTCGCGGGGAGACTGGCGCCGCCCTTATCCGCGTGCCATTCTCACTCCCGTCTGCCGCAGAGTAGAGCCTGCGGCGCCTTGGGCGCTGTTCCAACGAGAGCAGCACGGACATAACAACAAAAAACCGACTCAAAGGGGCTTCACTAATGCGTAAACCAGAACTCGCCGCTGCAATCGCTGAAAAAGCGGATCTGACCAAAGAGCAGGCCAACCGCGTTCTCAACGCCGTTCTCGAAGAAATCACCGGCGCCCTGCACCGCAAGGACAGCGTCACGCTCGTCGGCTTCGGCACCTTCCTGCAACGCCATCGCGGTGCCCGCACCGGTAAAAACCCGCAAACCGGTGAACCCGTCAAAATCAAGGCCAGCAACACTGTTGCGTTCAAGCCGGGCAAGTCGTTGAAAGACAGCGTCAATCCATAATTGCGGCGCATCCCTGAATAGCGGGGAGAGCCGTAATAAAAAATGGGCACACCGATTGCGGTCGGGTGCCCATTTTTTGTGTCTGGAGAATCCCGAGGCCGCAGGTTCTCTTCTTGCCTTTACTCATGTGTCGATCTAACTGTTTTGTCTTGATATGCATACGTTATCAGTCTTTATACTTGTTATTGTCTAGCTATCTAGGCAGTGTTGATATTGCACATATCGTAGATATTGCTGAAATCCAATGCCTTTGAATTGAGACATAAGGTTCGTTTCATCAGTTAGTGACCAGATTTACGTACGCAGGATTGGCGTTGGCTGTCATGCAGGTCGATCCTTCTGCAATGTCTAGTATTGAATACACACACTTCGTGATTTGCACATTCGCTCCAGGAATTCAGACACTATGCGCCTCCAAGCCATGACCGACGATGCGATTGCCAGTGCCATTGGTGCCCGGCTCCAGGAATTGCGCCTGAAGAAAAATCTCAGCCAGGAGCATGTCGCCAGGGAAGCCGGCATCAGCCGCCAGACCCTGATCAATCTTCTCCATGGCAAAGGCACTCTGGTGAATCTGCTGGCCGTCCTGCGTGTCATCGGCGAGCTGGAAAGAGCAGCCTCGCTCGTGGAGCCCGTTCGACCGAGCCCGTTGCAGGTAATCAAGATGGCCGGAACCCGGCGTATGCGGGCAACCGGCACACGGGCGGTGGGCAAGGCCTCGGCGGGGAGCGCAGGCGAGCCGGTGTCCGGCAGCGAAGTCAAAAAGGAGGTTGATTGGTGATTACGGCAAAGGTCTATCTCTTCGAGCGGTTTGTCGGGGGGCTGCTCTGGGATGAGGGCACCCGGCTGGGTTTGTTCGAATACGATCCTGAATTCGTCAAGACCGGTATCGAAATCTCGCCCATCCATATGCCATTGGCCGCCAATCAGACATACGCCTTTCCCGGCCTGAACCGGGAAACCTACAAAGGCCTACCGGCCATCCTGGCTGACTCTCTGCCGGACGATTTCGGTAACGCACTGATCGATGCCTGGCTCGCCAAGGAGGGCCGTGACAAAGCGACGTTCACCCCGGTTGAAAGGGTCCTGTATCAGGGCTCGCGCGGAATGGGCGGACTCGAATACCGGCCCGCTCTCAGCGGTTCTGTAAATGCCAGCGAACGAATTCAGATTGATGCGCTGGTAGAGCTCGCCAGCGAAGTGCTCTCGCAACGGGAAAGCCTGGCCGATCGCCTCGCCCATCACGACACCGAGGTCGATGACGAGGCACTGAAGCGTTTGATCCAGGTCGGTACCAGCGCTGGCGGTGCCCGGGCCAAAGCGGTTATCGCGATGAATGCGGCTGGCGAGATCCGCTCGGGGCAAGTCAGGGCGCCAAAAGGGTTTTCCTACTGGCTGCTGAAGTTCGACGTCGCGAAGAACACCGACGTCCTGGCCGACTCGCAAGGCTTCGGCCGCGTGGAGTACGCCTATTCGCTCATGGCCAAAGCTGCCGGCATCACCATGAGTCCGTGTGAATTGCTGGAAGAGGGTGGCCGCGCGCACTTTCTGACCAAACGCTTTGATCGTACCGATGATGGAGAAAAGATCCACATGGCCACTCTGTGTGCCATGGATCATGCCGACTACAAACAGCCGGGCGGCTACTCCTACGAGGAGGCGTTCGGGGTCATGCGGGTTCTTGGTTTGCCGCGCCGTGACGCCGTAGAGTACTTCCGCCGCATGGTTTTCAACGTGGTGGGCCGCAATCAGGATGACCACACCAAAAACACCAGCTTCCTGATGGATCGGGCAGGCACCTGGTCTCTTTCCCCGGCCTATGACGTTTCCTGGTCGTACCAGCCGGGCAGCTTTTGGGTGGCTACCCACCAGATGACGATCAACGGCAAGCGCGACAACTTCGAACTCGCGGACCTGGAGGCGGTGGCCGGGCAGATCCGGGGCATCGACGCGCCGGCCATCATCAAGGAGGTTTGCGCGGCGGTTAAGCGCTGGCGCGAAATAGCCGGGTCCGTTGGCGTTTCGCCTCGATTGATCGATGAAATCGAGAAGACGCATCGTCTCTATCTCGGTGAGGCATTTGTCTGATCAGGTAGAGAAGATATACCGGGTCATGTGAAAGAAAATCGGTGCAGCGAAGCTGATCGGCGTCATCCAGAACATGCACCACCGATCAGCTGTCGCTGCTACCGGTAGACGGCGCTCGATAATCGGGTGACCGCAGATACTGCTTTTAGCAGTTCACCCATAGGTAGCCAATACCATCTTGGCAAACTCGTTCTTGCTTGGCTGGTGCCCATAGGATTTCAGGTATTTACGCCACTCGGACTCGAGTATGGGGCTTTCGTATTCGCCCTCCGTCGCCAGATGTGTAGCTGCATCGTCAATCAGGGCCTGGGTGTAATGTTTCGAGGATTTGTTTGCACTGGCTTCCGAAGTTGAAATGAACGGTCCCGCCACTGTGAAAAGCAAGCCGATACCCGTCAGCATTGAGAACTCCAGGGGACCACCGTTCACCAGGCATCCAATACCAACGCAGCCTTCCGCTCGAACAGAGGTGCTGGTTGTGAGCGTCAACATGACAACCAGTGCGCATCCAATCCCCGATATTGATTGTTTATTGTGTCTACCGCTCATGATGCTTTTAACGCTCCCTTTATTGCTTACAAATCCCTTTGTGCAGCGATTGCACATGGCAAGTGACTGGAGGGTGTTTGTGATGCCTTACCAGCTCCCGAAGGGGATGCCGTATTTTTCGATGTAGGTTTTGGATGCGTCTTTGAGAGGTCGATGTTTACCTCCGGATTTACCGTCATAGGGACCTTTGGGATTGATAGTTCCTTCGACTCGGGTAATTTCTACTGGCTTCAAGCACGGCCCCCTCAGCCACACCTTGGCAATTCCCCCGGGCGCCAAGCCAATAGTTACGCGGTCGCGGTAATCCGTGATCCATTTACCATCCAGTCTGCAGTACGCCTTTTCCGGTTTGTGCATGATTTCCCGCGCAGATTCGGGAATCACAATGTAGGCCTCATAGGTTTGAGGCTCTGCCAAGGATTGCCAACGCACATAGATCAAACGGGGGAGATCGGCTCCGGTGACGTGACGCCCCGAGCCGCTACCGGGGTTTTCTGGCCAGCCCGCAGGCTTGCCCTTGTTGTCGGCTGGGGTGTTTACCGAGACAATCCCGGCGCCGGCGCGTTTGAACACACGTTCACGTATATCCACCACGTCTGCCGTTTCAATCCAGACCTCCATGTAGGCAGGTGCTCCGAAGCCGAGATACCAAGGCCGTTTGGTGATCGGTTGTGCATGACTTTGAGTGCAAAGCACCAACAGCAATCCGAAGACGAACCCCGTGTGTTTTTTGACGGGCCGAGTGAATTTATTCATGGGGGTGCACCACTCGTTGTTTGTTCTTTGTTGGGCGGTTGATAAAAACAACGCTCCAGTCGCTGTTGTTGAAATCTTTGGCTGCATTCCAGTGCGCAGAAAGATGGATATAGCGACTGCGTAACAAAGCCCGTTCTTTGATGGTCAGTCCCTCAACGGATGAATTTCCAAGCGCATAAGCCTCAAGCTTGGTGTGGATCGGGATCAGTTCCTCAGGCAGCGAAAGTTTTGAATCGTTTTTATCAATCGCTTCAAATGGCACACCATGTCTGACCCCCAGCTCACGCATGATGCGTAAATACACCAGCGACAACTCACCGTGTACCGGGCGTTCAATCATGGCCGCAGCATAAACCCGCTTCTGGGGATCCGGTGTGGATCTGCCCCTTTCCAATCGTTGAATTACAGGGGTCTCCCAGAGTGCAACCCGCAGTTGATTGCCTGGAGCGTCATCTTCGATGACGCCTTTCGTATACCAGGCAAACGCCTCCTTTTCGGCAGCGACATAAGCTGCGCTACGGGTCGCTTCGTGGCTTCGGCTGATGGTGCTGGTGACCGGACTGCTCAACAAAAGTTTCTCCCTGGCTCTGGGCAGATAACCACCTCCCAGATCCGAGTGGGCGCCGGGTAATACCAGATCAATCTCACCCAGGCTGTTAAGGGCAAAGTTCTCGCGATATTCATCACGAGCCACCAGGTGCACCACTTTGCTGGCGCAACCTTCCGGCAGCTTCAAGTCCAGCCCGGGATTTCTGCTGTTAGCGCCCGTGAAGTCGAGCAACCATGGATTGGTGATTGCCGCGACGGTATCAAACAGACCAATGAAATTGATGCCGATACAGGATTGTGGATCCCAGTCAAAGCTACTGGATAAAGACGGAGAGCCCGCTGGCAGCGCCTTTGCAAGAATGCTGCGCTTGCCTTTGAGCACTTCGTTTGCGAAGTGCCGTGCAGCGGCGGCGCCTCGACTGAAGCCGAAAATATCGAACTCGATTTTTTCTATTAGCGCGTTGGGGTTGCTATCAATCAGTGATCGAATTTGCTCCATTATTTTTTCCGGGCTCTGCTCCACACGAGCCAGGACACCCGTTTCGCCTCGGCCGGTTGCCTGGGTGTAAAGTGAATCGCCTCCATCAGCTGTCGTACCAATGCCTTCGATGTATACGCGCAAGGAAGCCTGTTTCGTTTTCTCCGGCAGTACCTCGAACGCATGGTCCGTATACAGCTCATGCAAGCGCACGATATTGCTCACATCATTGCCATAACTGTTATCCGGCGAGTTGCCATTCCCGTCGTACCCATGGGCGGCGCAGTGCTTCTGGATCTCTTCGGCTGCCTCCGCCAGATTGGCATCTGGCGCATAGCAAGCCGCGACCGTTTCGCTGTTGGCCTTGTTGTTCCCCGTTCCATCGAAAAACACGCCAATCCTCAACGTAATCCCGGCAGGCGTTTCATCCTCCAGCTCGACTTCTTCTTCCTCTTCTTCGAGCTCGCTTTCCTCTGGGGAGGGTTGCGAGGCGTTCGTCTGTCTCGCTGCCGGATTACCCGTGGCCTGCGACACAAAACGCTTGGCAGATTCATCCCTGGATACCTCGCCGCCCGTCACAATCTCGGTACTGCTGAAGATCCCGCCCTCGTCGATCACGATGTGATGACCGCCCGCTTTCAGCGTGATGCTGGCGCCCGCATCCAGCACCACATTGGCACCGGCCTTGATCTGCACGTGCTGTCCCGCCTCGACGGCAATGACCTTGCCGACAGATGTCTGGCTGCTGCCCTGGATGCTTTCCCGTCGATCGCGTCCGACCTCCAGTCGACTGTCATGGAGGATCTGCCGCTCCATGTCGCGTTGGGCGCGCAGGTAAACCAGTTCCTGGCCGGCACGGTCTTCAAGCGTCAGTTCGTTGTAGCCGCCGGTGTCGGGTGAGCTGCGACTGCGCAGCACGGTGCGGGTCTTGTGCTCGGGCAATTTGTAAGGCGCGGGCGTGAGTTTGTTGATCACGCAACCGGTAATCAGTGGTTGATCGGGGTCGCCCTCCAGAAAGGTCACCACGACTTCCATTCCGACGCGGGGAAGGGTCATTGCGCCAAAACCGTTTCCGGCCCAGTTCGACGACACTCGTACCCAACAACTGCTGCGTTCGCAGTTCAGCTCGGCCCGGTCCCAGTGGAATTCGATCTTCACGCGACCGAACTCATCGCAGTAGATCTCTTCACCTTTTGGCCCGGTTACCCGAGCCGTCTGGCTCACCAACGGTGGCCGGCGCGCAGGCAGTGGAGGGCGGAAAACCACTTCGGCAGGTATGGCGCGGAAGCTGTTGCGATATCCCTGGGTAAAACCGTCTGCAGTAGTGGTTTCGTTTGTGGCGTGTTCCTCCAGAACTTGAGGTTGTCGCCCGGTGTGCGTGACTTCGAGTAATTGCCACAGTCCGTTGCATTGCTTGCGGGGATGTTCGGTCAATTCGAACAGGTGGCCACAGCGCAGGGTTGGCTGGTTGCTCTGACCCTCGGCCGTTTCATAATCGGCGCGATGGCGTTCCAGGGCCTGACGGGCAAGTTGTTTACCACGCTTCTCGTTCTCCATCGACAGCGGATAGCGATAGTCCTCAAGTCCGGGTGTGAAATCGGCGACAAAGCGGGTTTCAAGCAAAAGGTGCGGGCGCTTCAGGTCGTAGTCCCGACGGGTGACGCGGCTGGTACGTGTTCGGGCGTGCCAGGAAAACCGGTGGACCACCGGGTGCTCCGCCACCATCGCGCTGTCGTGCCGGTAGGTTGTTGCGTGCAATGTCGGCAGGAACACCGTGTCATCGGTGAACACCAGCAAATGCCTCTCCACCGAGTGCTGGTGATGCCATGTGATGCCGTCTTCGGCGCACAGGCGCTGGATGAACTCGAAATCGCTTTCACCGTACTGGGTGCAGTACGCGCGTGGTGGCAAGGTCTGGACATGGAACCTGAACGCATCGGCAAGGATGCCGTGACGTTTGAGCACTTGGGTGATGATTTGCGGGACAGTCTGGTTCTGGAAAATCTGTTGATCGCGACTGAACTGCAAATAGTGGAGGACTGGAACCAGTGTCAGGCCATAGTGCGACAGGCGCTTTCCCGACTCGCCGGCCTGTACATCCTCGATGCACCCGTGAATACCCTCGCCATCCAGTCCGAAGCGCAGGAACGCCGGCTGACCAAGCAAAGGTTCCATGTCGAAATCATGAACCTCGCAGACCAGTTCTACCTTGATGGCATAAAGCGTGCTGACGACCTCGGAACCCTCGAAAGCCAACACCTTGAAGTCGTTGCGAACGGCGGGAATCTGCAGCGTAAAGCGCGCAGAACTGACAGCTCCAGACATGCGCTTGTCCTTAAGCAGAGAGGGAAATTTGGCGTGATGTCGAAACCCTCCCTGGTCAGCGCACGCGAACATTGCCCGGCACGCTAACAAGGCGTGAAACAAATTTATGTAAGAAGAGTCCCTGGTTTAAGTCGGAACATTCCGCGTTGTAAAACAGCGCCAGGGTTGTGGGAAATGCCTGTGGGAAAGTGATTCAAGGTGATAAGGAAACCCTGCGATAGTCCTGTCTGTGCAGGTATTCCAACAATATTCAACATATGAATTGCCATCAAATTGATGGCACTTTTATTGTTTGCTGTTGTCGCCAGTCATTTGTTAATAGATGAGCGTGTATTTTCGGAAGCGTCCTACTTCAAATTTTTTCCGTTTTTGTCATGCTTTCATCCGTATTTATGGAACGGGCGTGCCACCACTGTTGCTGGCTTTCACTGGGCGCTCTAGATCAATGCTTACGGGGCAGCAGGCCGAAAATGTGAAATATAAACCGATATCAGGGAAACCCCTGCGACATATAGGGCGATCTCCTACACACCCCAATGAACAGTTCGTCTTGTTGTTTAATCGGATGCTTGCTAGTGGCCATCATTGTGATTACGATGCGCGCACTTGAAAGAGCACACACTCAATTGGATGAGTTTCCCCAATGCTCTTCGATACTGTCCCCGCGCCGCTGCAACTCCAATAGGCGTACGACCGTAATCCAAATAAAGGCCATGGATGTCCTACTCAAGCAAACTTTCCGCCCATTACCTCGAACTCGCTAAAGTCTCTGTTTCCAAAGAGAATTTTGCGGGCGAAGACGTTCGTTTCTCGAGCGAATTCGAGGCGCTGGAAAGCGAGCTGGCCAAAGCCTCGTCGATGCACGAAAGCGGGCAGGTCGACTGGCTGAAAATCCGCGAAAACAGCGAAAACCTGCTGCGCACCCAATCCAAGGATCTACGTGTCGGCGCCTGGCTGACCTGGTCGCTGTACCAGCGTGAATCCTTCCCCGGGCTGCTCGCCGGCCTCGGTTTGCTGCACCACTTGTCGGAAAATAACTGGGCTGACGTTCACCCGCTCAAGCCCCGTACCCGGGCCGCCGCCATTGGCTGGCTGGTGCCGCGCCTGGAGCAGGTGATCACCGAGAACATCGCGATCAAGGAACAGCTGCCGATGTTCCGGCAGTTGTCCGAGCACCTGTCCGGCTTGGACGCGGCCTGCACCGAACATCTGGGCGATGACGCGCCGCTGTTGCTGCCGCTCTCCCGCCGCCTGAAAACCATGATCCAGCGCGCCGCCGACAACCAGCCGGCCCCCGGCGTCGTGGGTGCGGCGGTGGCACAGGTCAAACAGGCCGCCAGCCAGTTGCTGGCGCCGGGCGCGCCGATCGACAACGAGAAAGAGGCCCACAAGGCCCTCCGCGCCCAGCAGGAAAGCGCCCGCCCGCTGTGCGCCTGGTGGCTCAAGCAGAAGGCCACCGACCTGCGCGCCTTGCGCCTCAACCGCACCTTGCTGTGGATGACCATCGACGCAGTGCCCGAGCGCAACGCCGAGCAGATCACCGTGCTGCGCGGGCTTCCGGTGGACAAGCTCAAGCAGTATCAGGACCGTTTCGATCAGGGCAAATACGCCGACCTGCTGGTGGAACTGGAGGCGAGCCTGGCGAAGGCGCCGTTCTGGTTCGATGGCCAGAGGATGGTCTGGGAATGTCTCCAGAACCTCAACGCCGAGCTGGCCATGCGCGAAGTGGAAATCCACTTCGCGCTTTTGATTCAGCGCCTGCCCGGCATCATCGAGCTGCGTTTCCATGACGGCGCGCCGTTCGCCGATCCGTCCACCCGGGCGTGGATCGCCGGCAACGTCATGCCGCACCTGCAAAGCGCCAGCGCGCCGCGCAAGGCCGAAACCGAGAACGTCGAAACCCAGCCCGCCTGGGAAAAGGCCCTGGAAGAAGTCCAGCCGATCCTGCGCAAGGAAGGCCTCAAGCCAGCGGTGCAGATCCTCAAGCAAGGATTGCAGTCCGCCCATGGCGGCCGCGAACGCTTCTTCTGGCAGTTCGCCCTCGCGCGGCTGTGCTTCCTGGCCAAGAAATACGAACTCGCCAAGAACCAGCTCGAAACCCTCGATCAGACATTACAGGACTCAGGCCTGCACGCCTGGGAGCCCGATCTTGCATTGGAAGTGCTGCACCTGCTGCACAGTTGCTGCGAGTTGCTGCCGCAGAACCATGCCGTACGTGAACGCAAGGAAGAGATTTATCGCAGGCTGTGCCACCTCGACCTCGAAGTGGTACTCGAATAGGCCCCAGGGCCACAACCGCAAGGAGAAAAGCCATGGCCAAAGAAGGCTCGGTAGCCCCCAAGGAACGCATCAACGTCACCTTCAAACCCGCCACCGGCGGTGCTCAGGAAGAGATTGAACTGCCGCTGAAGCTGCTGGCAATCGGTGACTACACCCACCGCAAGGACGATCGCAAGATCGAGGATCGCAAGCCGATCAGCATCGACAAGATGACCTTCGACGAAGTCCTGGCCAAGCAAGAGCTGGGTCTGACGCTGAGCGTGCCGAACCGTCTGCAGGAAGATGGCGAGGCCGACGAGCTGGCCGTGCAACTGCGCGTCAACTCCATGAAGGACTTCAACCCGGCCAGCCTGGTCGAGCAAGTGCCTGAGCTGAAAAAACTGATGGAACTGCGCGATGCGCTGGTGGCCCTCAAGGGCCCGCTGGGTAACGCACCTGCGTTCCGTAAAGCCATCGAAGGCGTGCTCGCCGACGACGAATCCCGCGGTCGCGTACTCGGTGAGCTGGGCCTGAACGCCGCAGCCCCGGACGCCTGAGCCCACAGCAGCCAAGGAAGCCAACACAATGAGCACTAGCGCAGCACAACAGAACGCCGCCGAAAACGGCGAATACAGCATTCTCGACAGCATCATCGCCGAAACCCGCCTGACGCCGGACGACGAAGCCTACGACATCGCCAAGCGCGGTGTGTCGGCGTTCATCGAAGAGCTGCTCAAGCCGCAGAACAACGGTGAGCCGGTCAAGAAAGCCATGGTTGACCGCATGATCGCCGAGATCGATGCCAAGCTCAGCCGTCAGATGGACGAAATCCTGCACCACCCGGACTTCCAGGCGCTGGAATCGTCGTGGCGTGGCCTGCAGCTGCTGGTCGACCGCACCAACTTCCGCGAAAACATCAAGATCGAAATCCTCAACGTCTCCAAGGACGACCTGCTGGACGACTTCGAAGATTCGCCGGAAGTGATGCAGTCGGGCCTGTACAAGCACATCTACACCGCTGAATACGGCCAGTTCGGTGGTCAGCCGGTTGGCGCGATCATCGCCAACTACTACCTGTCCCCAAGCTCGCCGGACGTGAAACTGATGCAGTACGTGGCCAGCGTATCCTGCATGTCCCACGCACCGTTCATCGCCGCTGCCGGCCCGAAATTCTTCGGTCTGGAAAGCTTCACCGGCCTGCCGGACCTGAAGGATCTGAAAGATCACTTCGAAGGCCCGCAATTCACCAAATGGCAGAGCTTCCGTACCTCGGAAGACTCCCGCTACGTTGGCCTGACCGTTCCGCGTTTCCTGCTGCGTAACCCGTACGATCCGGAAGAGAACCCGGTCAAATCGTTCGTGTACAAGGAAAACGTTGCCAACAGCCACGAGCACTACCTGTGGGGCAACACCGCTTACGCGTTCGGCACCAAGCTGACCGACAGCTTCGCCAAGTTCCGCTGGTGCCCGAACATCATCGGCCCGCAGAGCGGCGGCGCCGTTGAAGACCTGCCTCTGCACCACTTCGAAAGCATGGGCGAAATCGAAACCAAGATTCCTACGGAAGTTCTGGTTTCCGACCGTCGTGAATACGAACTGGCCGAGGAAGGCTTCATCTCCCTGACCATGCGTAAAGGCTCCGACAACGCGGCGTTCTTCTCCGCCAGCTCGGTGCAAAAGCCGAAGTTCTTCGGCATCAGCGCAGAAGGCAAGGCAGCAGAGCTGAACTACAAGCTCGGCACCCAACTGCCGTACATGATGATCGTCAACCGCCTGGCTCACTACCTGAAAGTGCTGCAGCGCGAGCAACTCGGTTCGTGGAAAGAGCGTACCGACCTCGAGCTGGAACTGAACAAGTGGATCCGCCAGTACGTGGCCGACCAGGAAAACCCGAGCGCCGAAGTACGTGGCCGTCGTCCGCTGCGCGCTGCGCAAGTGATCGTCAGCGACGTTGAAGGCGAGCCGGGCTGGTACCGCGTCAGCCTGAACGTGCGCCCGCACTTCAAGTACATGGGTGCCGATTTCACCCTGTCGCTGGTTGGCAAGCTGGACAAAGAGTAAGAGCGACTCATGGACGGATACGGCAGCCTTTTCGAACGCCTCAACGGCGATGCGGAACTACGCAAGGGCAAGAGCCTCGAGGCTTCTGCCATGGCGTCGGTGGCTGCCCATCTGGCCAAAATGCTCAGCACCCGGGCCGGCAGCGTGCAAACGCTGTCCGACTACGGGTTGCCCGATCTCAATGACATGCGCCTGAGCCTGCACGACTCCCTGAGTCAGGCCCGCCTGGCCATCGAAAGCTTCATCGAAGCCTACGAGCCGCGCCTGAGCAACGTGCGTGTCATTTCCCTGCCGCGAGACCACGACCAGCTCCGCCTGGCCTTCAGCATCGAAGGCCTGCTGGAAGTCGAGGGCTTCAAGCGCCAGGTCAGTTTCGCCGCGCGCCTGGATGGCAGCGGTCAAGTGAAGGTCACCTAAGGAGAACCCCGATGTCTGGCAAACCCGCAGCACGCGTATCCGACCCCACCGCTTGCCCGCTCCCCGGCCACGGCACCAACCCGATTGCCGCCGGTTCCGGCGACGTGTTCTTTGACGGCCTCGCGGCCGCCCGCCAGGGCGATGCTTCGGCGTGTGGTGGTGCGTTGGTCGGCGATCTGGCGACGACGGTTCTGATCAATGGCAAGCCGGCTGCCACCGTTGGTTCGGTTGGTTCTCACGGCAATAAAGTCACGGCTGGATCCGGGACGGTGATTATCGGCAATTCGCATTCGCCGGCACCGTTTGTGCCGCCGTTGCCGGTAGAGATTCAGTGGCCCTTTACCGAACATTTCGTTGTGACTGACCCCGAAACGGGTGAGCCGATCGCGAATCGCGGATACACCATCCGAACTGACTCAGGAAAGGAAATAACAGGTGTTACGGATAGCGCAGGCAAAACGTCGGTGATTGGTTCCTCAATTTCTGAAGGAATTACTTTGCTATTAGAGCCTCAAGACTCAATCGCCATTTGCTGAGGTTAACTCTATGCCCGCCCCGGTTAACGCCCCTCTGACTCCAGCTGAAAATAAAGAGGGTCAAAAAGTTCAAGCGAAAGTATTTCAGCTATCTTCAATTCCAAAAGTCATGGATAAGCTGGGCTGGACAGTAGCAGCTCGCGTCATGCGAAAGTGGTTCGCGGGTGCGCCTTATGAGTTGTCGAAATCTGTAAAGCAGGGTGATGTTTCTGCGAGTACGTTGACTGCGGAAAAGCTTATAACGGACATACCTTTTGAATGGTTGTTTAGCGGGTCTGATCGTGTAAAGCCGAAAGTTGATGAGTATATCGCTGAACTCTCGGCGACCTCAGAGTTTAACGGGAGTGTTGGTAGGGTAAAGGGTTCGTTTGATGAGCTTTCGAAGGGGCTGATTGTATTGATGACCCGTCTCCAGCGACTCGGTTTGCTGGATGTAAAAGCCAAGAAGTTGAAAAGCGCATATTTGGATTTCAGTGATAAGACTGCCATGGAGTTGGAGGATATATCACAGTTCAATTTGATTAGGTTTGGTGCCTCAGATTGGGAAAAGGCTACAGATGCGTTAGACGATGTATACGGTGCTTTAGGGACTTTTGTTGTAAAAGTTGCAGCAACCAGATTTCGCACAATCCAAAACGATCATGGATTTCCAGCGATTGAGATTGAACAGGTTGGTCTTTACGTTCGAGACACCTACGATTTTCTCAATGCAGGAGACGATCAGCTGTTAGGTTACTGGTCACCTGAAGGGGTTATCCGACCAGGTCCCATAGACTACTTTACTGAGCCGGCAGTAATTGAAAAGGGTGGAGTCGATTATTATAAAGTGACAAACGGGAACTTTAATAAATATCGGCAGCTGCACGGTAAAGGTGGAGATATGATGATTTATACGACAGTTAAATTTTATGATGTGTCGTTTATGATTCATCTCGGGCCTATCGATTTCGAAGAGTACCAAAGCCGCTCTAGGTCTAAATGAATATGAAAAAAACATCGTTTGTGCCGTTGTTGGTATTGGTTGTGTTGGGAGGGGTTCTATGTGCTTGGTTTTATATTAAGCATGGAGCTGCTGCCGCGGCAGATATTTATTCCACAACGTGGAATGAAGAAAAAACTTGTTATATCAATTCTTATGTTCCTAAGTATGCGAATTTTGGTGTGGCCGGAAAGTTCGTTAAGCTTTTTTCGAGTGAGGCATTTTTTAAGGTCTATAACGTCAAGGGGGAGTTGCTAAAGTCATCTGAGTGGTTGCTGTGGCAAAACGAATTTACAACAGATGAGCGGTCGCAGTGGGTTAATGGGCACGCGATTTATCCAACTTCGACCGGGTATGAAGGTTGGAATATTTTGGAGTGCTCCCCGTCAGATGAAAACTAAAAATAAACGAGAGAAGTTGTAGGTGATGGGCCAGTGTTTGATATAGCGCAGAAGGCGTTTTTTGAGCACCGCCGAGATTACCGGGTGAGATGGCGAAGGGTTTACGCACCAGCAAGGCTTAAGAGAGTGAGAGAGCGGTGACCATGGATGTAATGGATTTTCAGAGTTATGTGATGCTCGTCGCTGACAGTGATCTGTTTGGCTGCCTGGCCCTGTTGAGCTTGGTATTGCTCCTGACTGCCTCACATCGGGCTGCTCGAAATTCACGTCTTCACCGCGCACTAACGCTCTCGGTTTTGGCCGCTGTTGTAGCTATCCATGGCCTTGGGTCGTGGTACGGAAATCTGAGACCAGCATGAGCAACTACTCGCGTATCTCCATGTGCCTGTTTGTCCATGCCTTCGGATGCGTGGCCTACGTGTTTTTGAATGATGCAGTCGTACATGCCTACAAGCATCTGAACGGTGGGTTCACCACTCGTGGAGTCGCCATCGGTATGGCCAGCTACGCGATGTTTTACATATTTCTCGGGGTCAATCTGATTGCAGCGCTGATTCCAGGCCTCGTCGCCAAGCTAGTGATCCTGAGCCTTCTGGTGGGATTCATCCTGCTCTGGATGCTCCCCGACAACCCGTTGAGAGCCTTGTTTTATGGCGTGGCTCAAGGTTGTGCCACGTTGCTGGCAATCCTGACCACTCAAGTCATCGAGTTGCGTTGGGCATCGCGAAACATCGCTGGACGCATCCAATCGGCTCAGTTTGAGAGCGTCATTCCATGATCAGGTCGGGCATCGAGCGTAATCCACAGGACAGTTTTTTCATGAGTTCCACTACCAGGCAGGTAACCCGTGTCCTTTAACCACTACTACCAAAGCGAACTCACCGCACTGCGCCAACTGGGCCGCCGTTTCGCCGAGCGTAGTCCGGCGTTGGCGCCGTTCCTGGGGCAGGCCGGGCGGGATCCGGATGTGGAGCGGTTGCTGGAAGGCTTTGCGTTTCTGACCGGGCGGCTGCGCCAGAAGCTCGATGACGAGTTGCCGGAGCTCAGCCATTCCCTGATGCAACTGCTGTGGCCGAACTACATGCGCCCGCTGCCGGCGTTCAGCATTCTGCAGTTCGATCCGCTCAAGCGCTCGGGGCCTGCGCTGAAGGTCGAGCGCGATACGCCGATTGAAAGCGTACCCATCGAAGACGTGCGTTGCCGCTTCCGCACCTGCTACCCGACCGAAGTCATGGCGCTGGATCTGGCCGCGCTGAACTACTCGGTGAAGGGTGACGGTTCGTTGCTCAGCCTGCGCCTGGAGATGAGTGCCGACGGTCACCTCGGCGAGCTGGAGCTGAGCAAGCTGCGCCTGCACTTTGCCGGCGAGCGCTACATCAGTCAGATGCTTTACCTGAGCCTGCTGCGCAACCTCGACGGCATCGAACTGATCCCCCTCGACGGCGCCGGCAAGCCTATCGATGGCGTGAGCGGCAAGCCGATGGCGTTCAAGATTCCGGGTGACCGGGTCAAACCGGTGGGTTTTGCCGAAGAAGAAGCGTTGATCCCGTATCCGCTGAACACCTTCCGGGGCTATCGCTACCTGCAGGAATACTTCGCCTTCCAGGACAAGTTCCTGTTCGTCGATGTCCACGGCCTGGACATCCTCAAGGCGCTGCCGGAAGACACCCTCAAGCAGATGCGCGGCCTGGAGTTGCGCTTCGACATCCGCAAGAGCGGCATCATGCGCATGCGTCCGACGACGGATAACGTGAAGCTGTTCTGCACGCCGATCGTCAACCTGTTCAAGCACGACGCACTGCCGATCCGCCTCGACGGCAAGCAGGACGAATATCTGCTGCTGCCGGCGGAATTCGATCTGGAAAACTGCGGCGTGTTTTCGGTGGAAACCGTGACCGGCTGGAAGCCAGGCGGCCTCGGTTATCAGGAGTACGTGCCGTTCGAATCCTTCGAGCACGACCCGAGTTTCGACGTGCCCAACAGCCGTCCGCATTACAGCATCCGCCAGCGCTCGTCGTTGTTGCACGACGGCCTCGACACCTACCTGAGCTTCGGCATCCGCCATACCGAAGCCCACGAAACCCTGTCGATCGAACTGGTCTGCACCAACCAGAACCTGCCGCGCAAGCTCAAGCTCGGGCAGATCTGCATGGCCTGCGAAGAGACCCCGGAGTTCCTGAGTTTCCGCAACATCACCCCGGCCACTTCCAGTTTCGCGCCGCCGCTGAATCGTGACTTCCTGTGGAAGCTGATCAGCAACATGTCGCTCAACTATCTGTCGCTGGCCGACGTCAATGCGTTGAAGGTGATTCTCGAAACCTACGACCTGCCGCGCTACTACGACCAGCACGCGGAGAAGGTCAGCAAGCGCCTGCTCGGCGGTCTGAAACTGATCAAGCATCACCACGTCGACCGGTTGCACCGTGGCTTACCGGTGCGCGGTCTGCGCACCGAACTGACCATCGACCCGGAAGGGTATATCGGTGAGGGCGACCTGTTCGTCTTCGCCTCGGTTCTCAACGAGTTTTTCGCGCTTTACGCCAGTCTCAATTCATTCCACGAGCTGCGGGTAAAAAGCACACAGGGAGAGGTGTACCAATGGACACCACGTATGGGCCTGCAGCCCCTGCTTTAAGCGGGCTGACGAAGGTAATACGCGAGTACTCGCTGTTTCAGGCCGTGCTGCTGGTGATCGACCGGCTGCGCGAGGCGCACCCGTACCTGAGCGAAGAGGATCTGTACGACCAGGTGGAGTTCCAGGCCAACCCAAGCCTTGGATTTCCGCGCAGCGATGTCGATCGCGTGGAGTTTTTCGAAGAGCACGGGCAGATGCGCGCGCGCCTGCGCTTCAACCTGATCGGCCTGGTCGGTTCCGGTTCGCCGCTGCCGGCGTTCTACGGCGAACAGGCCCTGGGCGACAGCGAAGACGGCAACCCGACGCGCAATTTCCTCGATCTGTTCCACCATCGCCTGCAACGGCTGATGCTGCCGATCTGGCGCAAGTACCGCTATCGCGCGAGCTTCCAGAGCGGCGCGGTCGACCCGTTTTCGTCGCAGCTGTTTGCGCTGATCGGCCTCGGTGGCGACGAGATTCGTCGGGCCAAGGAGCTGAACTGGAAACGCCTGCTGCCGTACCTCGGCCTGCTCAGCCTGCGGGCGCACTCGGCGGCGCTGATCGAAGCGGTGCTGCGTTACTACTTCAAGCACGAAGACCTGGTCATCGAGCAGTGCATCGAGCGCCGTGTGGAAATCCTCGAAGAACAGCGCAACCGCCTCGGCTTCGCCAACAGCGTGCTGGGTGAAGACCTGGTGCTGGGCGAACACGTGCGCGATCGCAGCGGCAAGTTCCGCATTCACATCACCGAACTCGACTGGGAGCGATTCCACGAATTCCTGCCCATCGGTTTCGGTTACCAGCCGCTCTGCGCGCTGGTGCGGTTCACCTTGCGTGACCCGCTCGATTACGACATTCGCCTGGTGCTGCGCCCGGAAGAAATCCGCGAACTGCGCATTGGCGAGAAGAACGACTGTCGCCTGGGTTGGACCAGTTGGCTGGGCTGCGAAAAAGCAGACGGCGTGGTCACCCTGGGCAGCAAAATTCATTAAGGACGTGAGCCATGATCAACGTAGACCTGCAACAACTCATCCAGGCGCTGGACGCCGAAACCCGTCGCGATCTGGAGCGTTCGGCCGAGCGCTGCGTCGCCCGTGGCGGCAGCAAGATTCTGGTCGAAGACCTGATGCTCGGTCTGCTGGAGCGCCCGAACGGTCTGCTCTCCCGTGCGTTGCAGGATGCCGACGTTGATGCCGGCGAACTGAGCGCCGCGCTGCAATCGCGGGTCGAGCACAGCGCTTCGCGCAACCCGGTGTTCGCCCCGGAGCTGGTGCAATGGCTGCAGGACGCGCTGCTGGTGGCCAACCTTGAACTGGGCCAGACCTCGGTGGAAGACGCGGCGCTGATCCTCGCGCTGCTGCGCAACCCGATGCGCTACGCCGGCAGCCGCTACCAGCCGTTGCTCGCCAAGTTGAACATTGATCGCCTGAAAGAATTTGCCCTGTCGCAACAGCCTCAGGCAGCGGCCAACGGCAAACCGGCCGCTCAGGGCGAATCGCTGCTGGAGCGCTTCACCCACAACCTGACCCAACAGGCCCGCGACGGCAAACTCGACCCGGTGCTGTGCCGCGATGGCGCGATCCGCCAGATGGTCGACATCCTCGCCCGTCGCCGCAAGAACAACCCGATCGTGGTCGGTGAGGCCGGTGTCGGTAAAACCGCCATCGTCGAAGGCCTCGCCTCGCGCATCGCTGCCGGTGAAGTGCCGCAGGTCTTGAAAGGCGTTGAACTGTTGTCGCTGGACATGGGCCTGTTGCAGGCCGGCGCCAGCGTCAAAGGTGAATTCGAACGTCGTCTGAAAGGCGTGATCGACGAGGTCAAAGCCTCACCGAAACCGATCATCCTGTTCATCGATGAAGCCCACACCCTGATCGGCGCGGGCGGCAATGCCGGCGGTTCCGACGCGGCCAACCTGCTGAAACCGGCGCTGGCCCGTGGCGAACTGCGCACCATCGCCGCCACCACCTGGGCCGAGTACAAGAAATACTTCGAGAAAGACCCGGCGCTGGCCCGTCGTTTCCAGCCGGTTCAGTTGCACGAACCGACCGTGAGCGAAGCGGTGACCATCCTCCGTGGCCTGGCTCAGGTCTACGAGAAGAGCCACGGCATCTACCTGCGCGATGACGCGGTGGTTTCGGCAGCGGAACTGTCCGCCCGTTACCTGGCCGGTCGCCAACTGCCGGACAAGGCCGTCGATGTGCTCGACACCGCCTGCGCCCGCGTACGCATCAGCCTCGCCGCCGCCCCGGAAAGCCTGGAACGCCTGCGTGGCGAACTGGCTGAAGGTGGCCGTCAGCGTCAGGCCCTCCGTCGCGATGCCGAAGCCGGTCTGCTGATCGACCACGAAGCGCTGGAGGCACTGGAAGCGCGTCTGGACGAAGCCGAAACCGAAATGGTCGCACTGGAAACCCTGTGGACCGAGCAGAAACAACTGGCCGAGCGTCTGTTGGAACTGCGTCAGCAACTGGCCAAGGCCCGTGAAGCGGCGGCGGTCGAGCCGGTGGTCAACGTTGAGGAAGACGCCGAAGGCACGGTGATCGAAACCGTTGCTGCTGAAGTTGAAGAAGGCCAAAGCGTCGAAGCGCTGGAAGCCCAGCTCAACGAAACCCACAGCGCCCTGACCGCCGCTCAGGTCAAGGAGCGTCTGGTCAGCTTCGAAGTCTGCCCGCGTCTGGTGGCCGAAGTGATCAGCGCCTGGACCGGTGTGCCGCTGGCGCAACTGGCCCGCGAACACAACGCCAAGGTCGCAAGCTTCGCCACTGACCTGCGCACCCGCATCCGTGGTCAGGAACAAGCCGTGCACGCGCTGGATCGCTCGATGCGTGCCACCGCTGCCGGCCTGAACAAGCCTGACGCACCGGTCGGCGTGTTCCTGCTGGTGGGCCCGAGCGGCGTCGGCAAGACCGAAACCGCTCTGGCACTTGCCGACCTGCTGTACGGCGGCGACCGTTTCATCACCACCATCAACATGTCCGAGTTCCAGGAGAAGCACACCGTTTCCCGCCTGATCGGTGCACCGCCAGGCTACGTCGGTTACGGCGAGGGCGGCATGCTCACCGAAGCGGTGCGCCAGAAGCCGTACTCGGTGGTGCTGCTCGATGAAGTCGAGAAGGCCGACCCGGACGTGCTCAACCTGTTCTACCAAATCTTCGACAAAGGCGTGGCCAACGACGGCGAAGGGCGCGAGATCGACTTCCGCAACACGCTGATCCTGATGACCTCGAACCTGGGCAGCGACAAGATCAGCGACCTCTGCGAAGACGGCGCGCGGCCAACCGCCGAAGTGCTGGAAGAAACCATTCGCCCGGTGCTCAGCAAACACTTCAAACCGGCGCTGCTGGCGCGGATGAAAGTGGTGCCTTACTACCCGGTCGGTGGCCCGGTGCTGCGCGAGCTGATCGAGATCAAACTCGGTCGTCTGGGCGAGCGCCTGAACCGTCGTCAGCTGGATTTCAGCTGGTGCCAGAACCTCGTCGATCACCTGTCCGAGCGCTGCACCCAGAGCGAAAGCGGTGCGCGCCTGATCGACCATTTGCTCGACCAGCACGTGCTGCCGCTGGTGGCCGACCGCTTGCTCGACGCCATGGCCACCGGTGAAAGCCTCAAGCGTGTGCATGCGACGCTCGATGGTGAAGCCAGCGTGACCTGCGAGTTCGCCTGAGGTGAGTGTGATGTTCACTCAAGTGCCGCAGCCACTGCTCTATGCCGAAGCGTTGCTGGCGCAGTTCGCCAGCCTGTCGCGTTCGGCGGACGGTGCTGCGCTGCTGGGTGACTTCGTGCGCGGTGTGGCCGGGTTGAGTGGCTGCGAATTGGCGCAACTGTATCTGCTCGATGCCACCCACACGTGCCTGGGGATGAACGCCGAGTGCCTCGACGGCTTGCTGCAACCGCGAGGTGCGGCGAGCCTGCCGGCGGACTACAACGGCGAGCAATTGCTGCAATTCGCCCTGTGCCAGAACCGCGTGGTGTGCCTCGACGATCTGGGCGGCAGCCTGCACGAAACCAGTTTCTTGCCGGCGTCGGCCACGCCGTGGCAGTCGCTGTTGTGTGTGCCACTGGTCAATCAGCAGAAGGCCGTCGAGGGTCTGTTGCTGTGTGCCAGCCGTCGTCACACTAATCTGCAAGGCTTCGCCGATTCCCTCGGTCAACTCGGCTCGTTCGTGCTCGGCCAGTTGCATCTGCTGCAGCGCCTGCGCCAACCGGTGGACGCCGTTGCACCGGCGGTTCGCAGCGTGCCGAGCATCAGCGGCTACGGCCTGATCGGTAAAAGCGCGGCCATGCGCCAGACCTATTCGCTGATCAGCAAGGTCCTGCACAGCCCGTACACCGTGCTGCTGCGCGGCGAAACCGGCACCGGCAAGGAAGTGGTGGCCCGGGCGATCCACGATTGCGGGCCGCGCCGGTCCCAGGCGTTCATCGTGCAGAACTGCGCGGCGTTCCCGGAAAACCTGCTGGAAAGCGAGCTGTTCGGCTACCGCAAAGGTGCGTTCACCGGCGCCGACCGCGACCGCGCCGGGCTGTTCGACGCGGCCAACGGCGGCACGCTGTTGCTCGATGAAATCGGCGACATGCCGCTGTCGCTGCAATCGAAATTGCTGCGCGTGTTGCAGGAAGGCGAGATCCGCCCGCTGGGTTCCAACGACACCCACAAGATCGACGTGCGCATCATCGCCGCGACGCACCGCGATCTGTCGGTACTGGTCAGCGAAGGCAAATTCCGCGAGGACCTGTATTACCGCCTCGCGCAATTCCCGATCGTTCTGCCGGCCCTGCGTCAACGCGAAGGCGACATCCTCGATCTGGCGAAGCATTTCGCCGAGAAGGCCTGTGCCTATTTGCAGCGGGACCCGGTGCGCTGGTCCGATTCGGCGCTTGAGCATCTGTCCGGTTACACCTTTCCCGGCAACGTCCGTGAACTCAAGGCGCTGGTCGAGCGCGCCGTGTTGTTATGTGAAGGCGGCGAGTTGCTGGCCGAGCATTTTTCCCTGCGCATGGAGCCGATGCTGGAGGACGACAGCAGCCTGAACCTGCGCGAACGCCTGGAGAAAGTCGAGCGCACGTTGCTGCTCGATTGCCTGCGCAAGAACGACGGCAACCAGACGCTCGCCGCCCGCGAACTGGGCCTGCCCCGGCGCACGCTGCTGTATCGACTCGGCCGTTTGAACATCAATCTGGGTGACTTCGATGGGTAGGCAAAAGTCCGTCGGTTTCACCTCGTCCGCTTATATCAGCGCCGCCCGAAAGGGTCGGCGCTTTGTGCTTTGTCTACACCTGGAGACCCTCTGATGTCTGTTCGTCACTGGCACGCTGTCCTGCTGACCCTCGTCGTTCTATGCGGCCTCGGCGGCTGTAGCGGCAATTACAAATTCAACGATAACGATTACCGCCCATTGGGTGATCCGCAGGCGGTCAATCGCGGCAAGTGACCGCAAGGAGCATCAAACATGGAATTGGTTTTCGAAATGCTGAACACCAAGCAGTTCGTGCCCACCGAGCTGTGCCAGCGGACCTTCAAACAGGCCGGCGGCGTGATCGGGCGGGGCGAGGACTGCGACTGGATCATCCCTGACCGCAAGCGTCACTTGTCCAACCACCATGCCATCGTGAGTTATCGCGAGGGCACGTTCTTCCTGACCGACACCAGCAGCAACGGTGTCCAGGACGGCGACAGCGGCGCTCGTCTGCACAAGGGCGAACCGGTGCGCATCGAGCACGGCAGCACCTACGTGCTGGGCGACTTCGAGATTCGTGCGCGGCTGGTGCGCGACCCGGCGACCTTTGACGGTGAAGCGGGCCTGCCACGGGCCGCCGGCACCATCATTCCGGATGACGCGTTCCTCGACCTCGACCCGCTGAAGTCGCTGGAGCAGCAAGAGCGCGTGTACTCGGAGTTCGAGGAAATGCTCGCGCCGACCACCGACCCGGAAGACTCCCGTCAGCGCGCCGACTACGCGCGCATCGACATGGAAAGCCTGATGGTGCCGGAGCTGATCGTCGAGCCCAAGCCAGAACCTGCGCCGGCTCCGAAAGAGGTCGAGCGTCAGCCACAGGGTTTCTGGGATCACTTCGGTGCGGCACTGGGTGTCGATCTGAAAGGCCTGAGTCATGACGAGCGCGAGGCGCTGGCGGTCAACGCTGCGCGCCTGCTGCGTCAGAGCATCGGCGGTCTGCAACAGAGCCTGCGCACCCGTTCGGAGCTTAAGAACGAACTGCGTCTGGCCCAGACCACCGTGCAAGGCACCAACAAGAATCCGCTGAAATTCGCCGTCGATCCGAGCGAAGCGCTGGACATCCTGTTGCAGCCGCACAAGCCGGGTCACTTGCCGGCCGAACACGCGATCTCCCGAGCATTCCGCGACTTGCAGGCGCATCAGGTGGCGCTGCTGACCGCCAGCCGCGCGGCGGTGCGCGGCACTCTGGAGCACTTCTCGCCGGAACAGCTGACCCTGCGTTTCGAGCGCGACAACAAGCCGTTGCTCGCCACTTCCGGTGGCCGCTGGAGAGCGTTCAACCGCTACCACCACGCGCTGCGTCAGGACGACGACTGGAGCGAGCGCCTGCTGGCCCGCGACTTCGCCCAGGCCTACGAAGAACAGATCCGCCTGATCTCCACCCTCCACACCGACCACCAAGGATGATGCGCATGTCTCGCCGCTCGACCGCTTTTTTCAAGACGCTGACCGCGCTCACCCTGTTGGTGCTGCTCGCTGGTTGCTCGTCGTTGTCGCCGTATTCGAAAGTGACCAAGATCAACCTGAAGCTGACCGGCAGCGATCAGCTGAACCCGGACCTCAACGGTCGTCCGTCGCCGATCGTGGTGCGCCTGTTCGAACTCAAGCACCCGGTGACCTTCGAGAACGCCGATTTCTTCAGCCTCTACGAGCGCGCCAAGGAATCCCTCAACCCGGATCTGGTGGCCAGCGAAGAACTCGAACTGCGCCCGGGTGAAACCGTGGAACTGAAACTCAGCGTGGAGGAGGGCAGCCGCTACATCGGCATCCTCGCCGCGTACCGTGACCTGCCGGAAACCAAGTGGCGCCACACGTTCCCGATCACGCCGCTGGAAGTCACCGAAGCCGATCTGACCCTGGATCAGGCCGGTATCCGCAAGACCAACGAAGTGCTCGCCAAGGCGGATGACTGATCATGAATACCCATAAAGTCATCTGGCAGGAAGGCATGCTGCTGCGTCCGCAGCACTTCCAGCACAACGACCGCTACTACGATCACCAGATGAAGACCCGCACCCAGTTGCTGGGTGGTTACACCTGGGGTTTCCTGAATCTCGAGATCGACTTGCAGTTCCTCAACATGGGCAAACTGGTGATCAGTGAAGCCTCGGGGATCCTGCCGGACGGCAGCCTGTTCGAACTCGGCGGCAACACCGAACCGCTGGCCCTGGACATTCCGCCGAACACCGGCAATACGCCGATTTACCTGGCGCTGCCGCTGGTCACCGGCAACCACATCGAGGCCCGCCGTCCGGAGCAGTCCGACGTGCTGGCGCGCTACACCGCCTATGAAACCGAAGTGGCCGACTCCAACGCCGGCGACGATTCGGCGAGCCAGGTCAAATGCGGTCGCCCGGACTTCAAGCTGTTGCTCGGCGAGCAGCAGAGCGACCAGGCTTACGTGAAGCTGAAGATCTGCGACGTGCTCGACACCACGCCGGACGGCGTGATCAGCCTCGATCCGGATTTCGTGCCGACCTACATTCAGGCCCACGCCTCCAGCTACCTGCTGTCGTGCCTGAAAGAAGTGATCAGCATGCTCGGCCACCGTGGCGACACCATTGCCGAGCGGATTCGTTCGAACGGCAAGGTCGGCGGTGCGGAAATCGGCGACTTCATGATGCTGCAACTGATCAACCGCACCGAACTGCTGCTGCGTCACTATCTGGGCCTGGAGCAGGTTCACCCGGAAGAGTTGTACCGCACGCTGCTGACCATGCTCGGCGATCTGGCGACCTTCTCCAGCGACAGCAAACGCCCGCGTCTGGACAGCCGTTACTCCCACGCCGACCAGGGTGCGAGTTTCCGCAAACTGATGGAGTCGATCCGTCAGGTGCTGTCGATGGTGCTGGAACAGCACGCCATCGAACTGATCCTGCAAGCGCGTCAGTACGGGATCATCGTGTCGCCGCTGCACGACCACAAACTGCTGGGCTCGGCGTCGTTCGTGCTGGCAGCCAGTGCCAACTGCGACTCCGAAGAACTGCGCAACCGCTTGCCTGCGCACCTCAAGGTCGGCCCGGTGGAGCGCATCCGCCAACTGGTCAACCTGCACCTGCCGGGGATCAAGGTCAAACCGTTGCCGGTGGCCCCGCGGCAGATCGCGTTCCACTCCAACAAAACCTATTTCATCCTCGAACTCAGTTCCGAAGACCTGGCGCAACTCGAGCGCTCCGGCGGCTTCGCGTTCCACGTGTCCGGCGAATTCGCCGAGCTTGAACTGAAATTCTGGGCCATCAGGAACTGACCGACATGATCAAGGACATGGAACACAACCAGGACGACAAAACCGTCCTGCTCGACCGTCAGGGCCATGGCCCGGCGGCGAGTCCGCTGACCGACTTCGCCGCGCCGCCGCGCTTCGAACAACTGGAAGAACGGATGATCTACGCCGCGCGCCTGCGCCCGGCGGAAGCCTTCAACATCAGTCTCAATTCGCTGGTGGCGGCGTCGTCCGAACTGCTGTCGGAAGTGGTGCGCCTCAAGCACAGCGAAACCCGCGAAGACCTTTATGCGCTGAACGAGCGCCTGACCGCCGGGCTCAAGCTGTTCGAAGTGCGCGCCCTGCACAACGGCGCCGAAAGCAGCCAGGTGATGGCCGCCCGTTACGTGCTCTGCACCGTGGTCGACGAAGCCGTCGTGACCACGCCGTGGGGCAACGAAAGCGAGTGGTCGCAGATGAGCCTGCTCAGCAGCTTCCACAACGAAACCTTCGGTGGCGAGAAGTTCTTCCAGCTGCTCGATCGGCTGTCGAAAAACCCGGTCAAGCACCTGCCGATGCTGGAGCTGATGTACCTGTGCCTGTCCCTCGGTTTCGAGGGCAAGTACCGCGTGCAGGCGCGCGGCATGCTGGAACTCGAAGGCATCCGCGACGCCCTGTACCGGCAGATCCGCCAGTTGCGCGGCGACGTGCCGCGTGAATTGTCGCCGCAGTGGGAAGGACTCAACGATCAGCGCCGCAATCTGGTGCGCATCGTGCCGGCGTGGATGGTGGTGCTGTTCACCTTCGTCTGCCTGGTGATGATGTATTCGGGCTTCGCCTGGGTCTTGGGCGAGCAGCGCGACACCGTTCTGCAACCTTATCAGCCGCTTGATCCGGCCGCGGTCCAGCCGCAGTCGCAGCCGTAAACAGGGACGTGTGATGAAAAAGTTTTTCAAGAAAGTCGGCGCCTTCCTGCGCCAGACCTGGGTCTGGACCCTGCTGCTGGTGCTGTTCGTGGCGCTGCTGGTGTGGTTTGTCGGCCCGCTGTTGGCGGTGGATGACTACAAGTTCTGGGAAGGTTCGACTTCCCGCCTGTTGACCATCAGCGTGTTGTTCCTGATCTGGGGCCTGACCATGGTCTTCGTCAGCTGGCGCGCCGGTATCCGCAAGAAAGCCGTCGAGGAAACCGAAGACGGCCAGGACCGTATCCGTCGTGACGACCTGATCGAAGAAGAGCAGAAAGAGTTGAAGGAGCGTTTCAAGGACGCCCTGAAAACCCTCAAGACTTCGAGCCTGTATCGCGGCCGCAGCGAGCGCTGGCGCAGTGACCTGCCTTGGTACTTGCTGATCGGCCCGCAGGCCAGCGGCAAGACCAGCCTGCTGGACTTCTCCGGGCTGGAATTCCCGATCAACAAGATCGACCGCAAACTGACCCGCGACACCCACGGCACCCGTCACTGCGACTGGTACTTCGCCGACCACGGTGTGCTGATCGACACCGCCGGCCGCTACCTGACCCAACCGGATTCGGAAGTCGACGGCAGCGCCTGGACCACTCTGCTGGAACTGCTGCGCAAGCGTCGTCGCGGTCGTCCGCTGAACGGCGTGCTGGTGACCATTCCGGTGGAAACCCTCACCGGTGGCAGCGAGCAGGACATCGACACCCTGGCTCGCCAGGTGCGCGCGCGTCTGCAAGACGTGTATCAGAAGCTGCACGTCGACGTGCCGGTGTATCTGGTGCTGAGCAAGGCTGACAAGCTGCTGGGCTTCGACGAGTTCTTCGACCAACTGACCCGCGAAGAAAGCGATCAGGTGCTGGGTACCAGTTTCCGCAAGGATCAGGTCGGCACCGACGTGGCTGTGCTGCGTGGCGAGTTCGAAGAGCTGCTGCGTCGTCTCAACAGCCAGGTGATCATGCGCATGCACTCCGAGCGCGACACCCAGCGCCGTGGCCGCATCCTCGACTTCCCGCACCAGATGGGGCAGATCGGCGAGCGTCTGTGCCTGTTCGTCGACATGGCGTTCACCGGCAACCGCTACCAGCGTGCGACGCAACTGCGTGGTTTCTACCTGACCAGCGCACCGCACCTGACCCAGGAAATGGATTCGACCACCGCCGGCATCGGCGCGAGTCTGGGCATGAGCGCCGGCGTACTGCCGACCCTGCGCAGCGGTCGTTCGCGTTTCATCCACCACTTGCTCAGCCGGGTGATTTTCCCCGAGGCCGATCTGGCCGGTCTGGACAAGCGCGAGCGCAGCCGCATCCATTGGGGCCAGCGTGCGTTGTACGTCGGTGCACTGGGCGCGCTGGTGCTGTTCGGCATGCTGTGGGCCGGTGGTTTCTCGGCCAACTGGGAGCGTCTGGAAAACCTGCGCAACCTGGCGCAGAACTGGACGCAGCAGCGCACGGCACTGTCGCCGCGCGATGACGCCATGGGCACGCTGAAAACCCTCGACACCAGCTACGCCGCGACTCAGGTGTTCCCGAAGAAGGGCGACGCTGCGTACCACGAACGCGTCGGTCTGTATCAGGGCCAGGACGTCAATCCGGTGGTCAAGGAAGCCTACGAGCGCGAGCTTGAAAAGCAACTGCTGCCGCGCGTCGCCACCATGCTTGAAGGCCAGATCCGCGCCAACATGAAGGACCGCGAAAAGCTGATCAACAGCCTGCGCGCGTACCTGATGCTGAACATGAAGGACCGTCGCGATGCGGCATGGCTCAAGGATTGGGTCGCCACTGACTGGTCCCAGCGCTACACCGGCAACACTGCGGTGCAGAACGGTTTGAACGCGCACCTTGAGCGTCTGCTGAAGCTGCCGTTTATCTACCCGCTCAACGAGCAACTGGTGACTCAGGCCCGTCAGGTTCTGCGCAGTGAATCCCTGGCGGCTGTGGTTTACCGCATGCTCCGCGAGCAGGCGCGCAACCTGCCGGACTATCGCTTCAGCCAACACCTCGGCCCGCAGGGTTCGTTGTTCATCGGCACCGAATACGTGATCCCGGGCTTCTACACCCAGACCGGTTATCAGCAGTATTTCTCGGTACAGGGTTCGGCGCTGGTCACCGACATCCTGCGTGACAACTGGGTACTGGGCGAAGGCGCGGGCATCAGCGACATGGATCTGCGTCGCCTGATGGTCGAGCTGGAGCAGCTGTACTTCCGCGACTACGCCAACTACTGGAGCGAGGCCGTTGGCCAGGTGGCGCTGCCGCCGATCAGCGATGCCGGTGAAGGCGCCGAGCAACTGGCGGGTCTGACCTCGGCCAACTCGCCGGTGCTGGCGCTGCTGACTGAAGTGCGCGAAAACACCCGCTTCCCGGCGGCCCCTGAGCCGGTGGATGAAGCCGGTGATGCCGCCGATGCACTTGCGGGGCAGAAGGGCAAACTGGGCAAGGTCGGCAAGCTCGCTTCGGCGTTGACGGACAAGGCTGCGGCCATGAACGTGGCGAAGAACCTGCCGGACACCGCCAAGAAGGCTTTGCAACGTCGCTTCGAGCCGCTGCATAAACTGCTCGACGACAACAACGGCCCGGCCGCTGACCTGACCCCGGCCTTCACCGCGCTCAACGACCTGCAATTGCAACTGGCGGGCCTCGCCCGTTCCAGCACGCCGGAGCAGGCCGCGTTCGAACTGGCCAAGACCCGCATGAGCGGCCAGCGTGATGCGCTGACCAACCTGCGCAATGCGTCGGGTCGTCTGCCGCGTCCGCTGAGCGTGTGGTTCAACGTGCTGGCCGAAGACTCGTGGCGCCTGGTGCTCAACGATGCCTACCAATACCTGAACGGCCGTTATCAGAGCGAGCTGTACAGCGTGTATGGCAAGACCATCAACCAGCGTTACCCGTTCAGCGCATCGAGCACCAGCGACGTAGCGATCAGCGACTTCCGCGAGTTCTTCCGGGCTCAAGGCACCATCGACCGCTTCTTCGACAGCTACATGCGTCCGTTCGTCAGCGGTGATCCGGGCAACTACCGGATGCGCAGCATCGACGGTCGCAGCCTGCCGGTGTCCAAGGTCTTCCTCGATCAAATGGCGGCTGCACTGAACATTCGCCAGAGCTTCTTCTCGATCAACCCGGCCGAGCCGACCGTGCAGTTCAAGCTGGAGCCGTACACCCTCGATCCGGCGGTCAGCCGTTCCGAGTTCAAGTTCGGCGACAAGACCATGGAATACCGCCACGGTCCGATCCTGCCGATGAACTTCAAGTGGCCGACCGATGCTGAAGACGGTCGCACCAGCCTGGTCATGGACAAGATGGCCGGGCGCCCGATCGGCATCGAGAAGAACTCCGGCCCGTGGTCGCTGTTCCGTCTGTTCGACCTGATGCAGACCGAGTACCTGACCGGTCGCGACGTGCTGGTGCTGAAAGCCGACGTGGGTGGCCTGCGCGCCAACTACCTGCTGACCAGCCAGCGCACGCCGAACCCGTTCGACATGGGCGTGATGCGCACCTTCCGTATGCCGGTGCAGCTCTGATGCTGGTGGCCAGTCCCTGGCGCAGCGCGGCGCGAACCGACCCGGGCAAGGTGCGGTCGCGCAACGAAGATGCCTTTCTCGACACCCCGCAGCATGGGCTGTGGGTGGTCGCGGACGGCATGGGCGGTCATCAGGGTGGCGACATCGCCAGCCAGTTGATCGTCGCCAGCCTGGCTGAACTGCCGCAGCACGAAGACTTCGACGAACGCCTCAAAGCCATCCGCCAGTGCCTGCACTGGCTGAACCGGCGCCTGGGGCAGGAATTGACCGTCACCGCCGGGCGTCACGACAGCATCATGGGCAGCACCGTCGTGGCGCTGCTGGTGGAAGGCAATCGTGCGGCCTGCATCTGGGCCGGCGACAGCCGTTGCTATATGTGGCGCGGCCAGCGGTTATACCAGCTGTCGAAGGATCATTCGCTGCAACAGCAACTGATCGACGAGCAACAGATGAGCGTCGAGCAGGCTGCGGCGCATCCGGCGGCCCAGGCCTTGACCCGGGCGGTGGGCGCGGCGGAACAACTGACCCTGGATGTGCTGGAACTCGAAGTCTATCCGGGCGACGTGTTCCTGCTGTGCAGCGATGGTTTGTATCAAGGCTTGAGCAGCGATGCCCTCGGCAATGCGCTCAGCCTGGCGGCGCCGCATGTGGCGCTGGAACGTCTGTTCGACGGCGCCCTGCGGGGTGCCGCCCGGGACAATCTGACTGCCGTGGTGATCCGCCAATGACTGAACTCGAATCCTCAGTCGACGACT